>NZ_SPPA01000014.1:0-69539 GCF_004569585.1 Muribacter muris
ACCACCGAAGTGTTTTGCAAGTACAGTCGTGATTGCTGCTGTTAAAGTTGTTTTACCGTGGTCAACGTGGCCGATTGTACCCACGTTAACGTGCGGTTTTGTACGTTCAAATTTTTCTTTAGACATTGCTAATGTTTCCTTAATTTACATTCCGTAGCACCTAAACTAAGGTGCTACGGTGTTTTGACAAAAAGATTATTTTTTACGCGCTTCAATAACTGCTGCTGCAACGCTTGTCGGTGCTTCAGCATATTTTAACGGCTCCATTGAGTAGGATGCACGACCTTGAGTTTGTGAACGTAAGTCTGTTGCATAACCAAACATCTCTGAAAGTGGTACTTCAGCATTGATTTTAACTACAAATTCATTTGCTTCTTGACCATTAACCATTGCACGACGACGGCTTAAATCACCAATTACATCACCAACATAATCCGGTGGAGTTTCAACTTCCACTTTCATAATTGGCTCAAGTAATACCGGGCTTGCTTTTGCGAATGCGGCTTTAAATGCTAAAGATGCAGCAAGTTTGAACGCAAGCTCAGAGGAGTCAACATCGTGGTATGAACCGAAATGTAAACGCACACCTAAATCTACTACCGGATAGCCCGCTAATGGACCGGATTTAAGCTGCTCTTGAATACCTTTATCAACCGCAGGAATGTACTCACCAGGGATTACACCGCCTTTGATTTCGTTAACAAACTCATAGCCAGGGCCTTCCGGATCTAAAGGATACAAATCAATCACAACGTGCCCATACTGACCACGACCACCTGATTGTTTTGCGTGTTTACCTTCGACATCGTTAACACGAGTACGGATAGTCTCACGGTAAGATACTTGCGGTTTACCGATATTAGCTTCCACTTTAAATTCACGTTTCATACGGTCAACGATGATATCTAAGTGTAACTCACCCATACCGGAGATAATAGTTTCACCGGATTCTTCATCAGTATGAACACGGAATGAAGGGTCTTCTTGTGCAAGACGACCTAATGCTAAGCCCATTTTCTCTTGGTCAGCTTTTGTTTTTGGTTCTACCGCAACAGAAATTACTGGTTCTGGGAATTCCATCCGCTCAAGAATGATTGGTGCATCAATCGCACATAACGTATCACCCGTACCAACATCTTTCAAGCCGATAGCTGCAGCGATATCACCCGCACGAACTTCTTTGATTTCTTCACGTTTATTAGCGTGCATTTGAACGATACGACCAAAACGCTCACGTTTTTGTTTCACGGAGTTCATCACTGTATCGCCGGAATTAATCACACCTGAATAAACACGGAAGAAGGTTAAGTTACCAACAAACGGGTCAGTTGCAATTTTGAAAGCTAATGATGAGAACGGTTCATCATCACTTGCGTGACGCTCACCTTCAGTTTCATCTAAATTGATACCTTTAATTGCCGGAATATCTGTCGGTGCCGGCAAGTAATCAATTACCGCATCAAGCATTGCTTGAACACCTTTGTTTTTAAATGCAGAACCACAGCAAACAGGAATTACTTCACCGGCTAATACGCGTTGGCGTAATGCGGTTTTGATTTCTTCTTCGGTTAATTCTTCACCGGCAAAGAATTTTTCCATTAACTCTTCAGAGGCTTCCGCTGCTGCTTCAACTAAGTTGTTACGCCATTCTTCACATTCAGCAAGCATATCAGCCGGTACATCTTCATAGGTGAAAGTCATACCTTGATCAGCTTCATTCCAGTTGATCGCTTTCATCTTAATCAGGTCAATAACACCTTTGAAGTTATCTTCTGCACCGATTGGTAATTGAAGCGGAACAGAGTTACCGCCTAAACGTGTTTTGATTTGCTCAACAACACGTAAGAAGTTAGCACCTGTACGGTCCATTTTATTCACAAATGCAATACGAGGTACTGCATATTTATTTGCTTGACGCCATACAGTCTCAGATTGTGGTTGAACGCCACCTACTGCACAGTAAACCATTACCGCACCGTCAAGTACACGCATTGAACGCTCTACTTCGATAGTAAAGTCAACGTGTCCCGGAGTATCGATTACGTTGATGCGGTGTTGCGGATACTGTTGAGACATACCGGACCAGAATGCGGTTGTTGCCGCAGACGTGATTGTGATACCACGTTCTTGTTCTTGTTCCATCCAGTCCATTGTCGCAGCACCATCGTGAACTTCACCGATTTTATGGCTTACGCCTGTATAGAAAAGGATACGCTCTGAGGTAGTAGTTTTACCTGCGTCGATGTGAGCACTGATACCGATATTACGATAGCGCTCAATAGGGGTTACACGAGCCATTATTATTACCTTGTAATCTAATGTAAATTATTTATATAGTAATAGGCTTCATCACAAAATTCGAGATGAAGCCTACAAACTTATTACCAACGGAAGTGAGCAAACGCTTTGTTAGCTTCAGCCATACGGTGAACATCTTCACGTTTCTTAACGGCTGAACCTTTATTATCCGCTGCATCGGAAAGTTCATTCGCTAAACGTAACGCCATTGATTTATCACCACGTTTACGTGCTGCTTCAACAATCCAACGCATTGCTAATGCGTTACGGCGGGTAGGACGTACTTCAACAGGTACTTGATATGTTGAACCACCTACACGACGAGATTTTACCTCAACTGTTGGGCGAACATTCTCTAGTGCGATTTCAAATGCTTCCAACGCTTCTTTACCGGAACGTTGTGATAAAGTATCTAATGCACTATACACAATTGATTCTGCGATAGATTTTTTACCATCTACCATTAATACATTAATAAATTTCGCAAGTAACTCTGAACCGAACTTCGGATCTGGAAGGATTTTGCGAGGTTCAATACTACGACGACGTGGCATTGTAAATTCTCCGTTTTTTAATCTTCAGGATTATCCAAAACTCTTTGTTGAGGCAAAGCCTACATTCACTGGAGTTTAGGTTTAAATATTTAATTTAGACGTTTGGCCTTACTTAACGGAGAACCATTAAGCTTTAGGACGTTTAACGCCGTATTTAGAACGACCTTGTTTACGATCTTTAACGCCGGCGCAGTCTAATGCACCACGTACGGTGTGATAACGCACACCCGGTAAGTCTTTAACACGACCACCACGGATAAGCACAACACTGTGCTCTTGAAGGTTGTGGCCTTCACCGCCGATATAAGAAGTTACTTCAAAACCGTTTGTTAAGCGAATACGGCATACTTTACGTAACGCTGAGTTAGGTTTTTTCGGAGTTGTAGTATATACACGAGTACATACACCACGTTTCTGCGGGCAAGCCTCTAATGCAGGAACGTTGCTTTTTACAACCTTTTTCACACGCGGTTTGCGTACTAGCTGGTTGATAGTTGCCATTAATTAAGCTCCAGTTAAAATAAAAAAACAATAAAAAAATCCACCCTTAAAGGAAGGACGGCAAATTCTAGTACGATAATCAATCAATGTCAAGATCATTTCATTTTACCGCCCTTACCTCTTGCTTTGATAAATAGCCTAAAAGGTACGAATTTTCTATAATAGCCATAAATAAAATCACAATTAAGGAATTTTTATGTCAATTCAAAAAATCGGCATTCTACTTGCCAACCTAGGCACACCGGATGAACCCACAACACCCGCCGTAAAACGCTACCTAAAACAATTTTTAAGCGACCCCCGCGTCATTGACTTACCCAAACTCAAATGGCAATTTATTCTGAATTGTATGGTTTTACCGAAAAGAGCGCCCAAAGTCGCCACCGCTTACCAATCTATCTGGACAGACGCAGGCTCACCGCTTCTTTCCATCTCTCGCCAGCAACAACAAGCTGTACAACGCTACTTTGACGAACAGGGTCAAAATGTGGTGGTTGAACTGGGAATGAGTTACGGCAACCCAAGTATTGAAAGTGCCGTAGGAAAGTTACTGAACCAACAAGTTAAAAAAATCATCGTACTACCGCTTTATCCGCAATATAGTTCGACCACAACCGCTTCCGTCTTTGATGCTTTTGCACGTGGTTTAGCCGCTCACAAAGGGATAGTCCCCTTTGAATTTATCCACAGCTATCACGATAATCCATTGTATATCAAGACGTTATCTAATACCGTATCCCTCGCCGAAGAGGAATTGTTGCTCTTCTCTTTCCACGGCATTCCCAAACGCTACGAAACGGAAGGCGACTATTACGCCCAACACTGTCGGGAAACCGCTCGTCTTGTCGCAGAGCAACTTGGGTTAAACGACAATCAATGGCAGGTTTCTTTCCAATCCCGTTTCGGTGATGAAGAGTGGCTACAACCTTATACCGATGAAACCCTATCCGCTTTCCCTCAAAAAGGCGTGAAAAAAGTGGCTGTCATCTGTCCCGGCTTTTCCGCAGATTGCCTTGAAACCATCGAAGAAATCGCCGAAGAAAACCGAGAGAATTTTGAACACGCCGGTGGCGAAAGTTACCGTTATATCCCTGCACTCAATGCTAATGCCGAGCATATTGATGTACTTGTAAAACTCATTGAAAAGCACCTATAATTTATCCTATCAGTCTTGTTGTTTTTATATTAAACAACAATCCTAGCTATATAATACCTAACTCACTGCCCCATTCGCCAAGGGGCAGATTTATTTTTAATCTCTTAGTTTTGCAAACTTTATGTCGTATAAGACCGCTTGTTACAGTGATAATAGATTTGTAAAACAATACGATAAGGAGTGTTTTTTGACGACAAAAATCCTACTCAATCACGACAATTTAACTACATTGATTGAACAAAAACTAAATGATAACGATATGTTTGCCCTACTGAATCACTTCTGTCAATGGCTACGTAACAGCGAAGACGGAATGCGGGGGCAAGCCCTTTATCAGTTGGTCAAATATTTAAAACAACATAAAACCTTAACTGAAAATCTTGCCGCCCAACTGTGTCGCTGGCTTTGCGGTATGCGGCTATACCCATTGCTCATCAGCAATGGTATTTTAGGACGTGAGGGCTTTGGACGGGAACTGCGCGCTCGCTTTTATGAAAAAATCAATCCGTCCTTCAAAGATGTTAATGATCTGCGTGATATTTTCTTCCTCTTATTCAATAACAAGAATGATAGCCAATGGCTTAATAACGTGCCGTTACAGGCTTGGAGCAGTCTGTTAAAAGTACTACACCGCTATACCTCGGCACACGATCGGGAGACACTGAACAATCACCTACGCTACGAAGGTCTATTCGCCATAAAAATGCTCTCAATTTGGTTAGCCGCAGAAGAAATGGAACCGGAGTTAATGCGCCTTGATCCAGGCTTATTTGACGCCGACAGCCCGTTTGTCGCCTTACAGAGAGAAGTAATGCACTGGATTGATGCACGCCGCACTAATCAAGCCTTTGATGATGCCCATTTACAGGTAATGTTCGATCAAAGCCAAGCACTCATCGAACGGCTTAAAAAGAAAGGGGCAACAATGGGGTCGTCCCTTGGGGTCGCCTATCTACTCGAACGTTTGGAGCAAACCCTCGACCGTTTAGCTGCGTTAATGGAGGTATTCGGCTCTAACCGTTTTCTACCCCGCCGTATATTGCTACTGACCGCTAACCTTGCCTCTGCCTCAGCAGACAAGCACAGTATGTCAAAACTCTGGAAACAAAGCGTTAATATGCTCTCCCGCAGTATTACACAAAACACCAGCGACCACGGCGAACATTACATTACCCGCTCCAAGCGTGAATATTTGACAATGTTCTACTCCGCAGCGGGAGGCGGTGTGCTGATTGCCTTGATGGCATTATTCAAAATTTATCTTGGTGGCGTAATAGAAGACAAAGTCTGGAAAGGCGTTGCCGAAGGGTTAAATTATGGTATTGGTTTTACACTGATTTTTATGTTGCACTTCACCGTTGCCACTAAACAACCGGCAATGACCGCCGCTCGTTTTGCCGATGCGGTGGGTAAAAACCCGCAAGGGCGAGCGGTGAATATGAAATTGGCGCAATTACTGGTAGATGTATTTCGCTCTCAAGCCGCCGCCGTTGCCGGCAATGTACTGGTTGCCGTAGGCATTGCCGCTTTAATTGCGTGGGGCTATCGCTATGCCCAAGGGCAAGCACTGCTCAATGCCGATCAAATCCACTACCAACTCCACAGTATCGATCCAACCCAAGGCACACTATGGTTTGCCGCTATTGCCGGTCTATGGCTGTTCTGCTCCGGCATTATCTCCGGCTTTTTCGACAACCGCTGCCATTACCTAAATATGAGAATGCGGCTACAAGAACACCCCCTGCTCAAACGGCTAATGCCAACGACATTGCGTGAGCGGTTTGCCGAGTATATGCATCAAAATTACGGTTCGATTATGGGGAATTTCTGCTTTGGTATGCTGTTGGGTTTAACCTCTGTCGTCGGCTACTGGCTGGATTTACCCCTTGATATCCGCCACATCGCTTTCTCATCAGCCAACATTGGCTATGCGATCATCAGTGGTGAACTAGGTTGGGCTATTTTCTGGCAAAGCCTTGCTTTCGTGCTGCTCATCGGTGCGGTGAATTTAATCGTCAGCTTCTCACTCACGCTCTCGCTTGCTCTGCGTTCACTGAATGCGGAAGTCGAGAGCTGGCGGGAAATTATTCGTTGCGTGGGTAGAATTTTACAACAACGCCCGCTCAGTTTAATTTTTCCCTTACAACTTGAGCATAAATCGTAACGCAACAAGCGGTTAGATTTAACACGGATTTTACAAACGAAAAGGACACCAATGGCGTCCTTTTTGCAAAGATCGCAGAAAAACCAACCGCGTGTTTATGCTTCAGAAATCGAATGTGCCGCAACAATGTTTGAATTTTTTACCCGAACCACACAGGCACCGGGCTTTTTGGGTTGGGAGCGGCACAGTGGGATCAACAAAGTACCATCGTCCGTCAATCCGAACAAATAAGGAACGTTCGTGATGACTTTGCCGCCCGTTTTCCGTGTCAAAAAATGCGTGAAATTCTACGCTGCTATGCAGCTTGCCCAACTGTGGTTGATGAGCAACAATCGTCAAACCTGCCCATCGGGTCGTTGCCGCCCATTGCTGCATTGCCTTGCGATCCAACAAGGGCTGTTGGCTCGGCACGGTAGTATTTACAATATAATCAATATCTTGCCGAGTGTATGCCGTATAACGAGAGCGCATTAATTGCTCTGCGGTTTGGGGCAATTGCTCACCGGTATGAAAAGGGCGGCAACACTGGGCATAGGGCATTGTTGATTGGCAAGGGCAAAGGGCTTCGTTCATTTTTATCTCCCAAAAGAAAACCCGCGTTTTCACGCAGGTTTTACTCAATAAAGGCTTATTTCTTCACACGGCTGTGTAAGCCTTTTTTCTCTAAATTACGATAGATAAACCATTGTTGTGTAATCGTAATTAAGTTAGAGGTTAGCCAGTAAAGCACTAGGCCTGACGGGAACCATAGGAAGAAGACCGTGAAAATCACCGGCATAAAAGTCATTACTTTCTGCTGCATAGGATCGGCAACCGGCGTCGGCGACATTTTTTGCAACAAGAACATTGATCCACCCATCAATAACGGCAAAATGTAGTACGGATCTTGCGCCGAGAGGTCTTGAATCCAGCCGAAGAATGGCGCATGGCGCAGTTCAACCGCTTCCATAAATGTCCAATACAATGCGATGAAAATCGGCATCTGTAAGAGAATTGGTAAGCAACCGCCCATTGGATTGACTTTTTCTTCTTTATAGAGCTTCATCATCTCTTGGCTCATACGCTGACGGTCATCACCGAAACGCTCACGCATTTCTTGGATTTTCGGTTGCAACATACGCATTTTTGCCATTGAGGTGTATTGTGCTTTGGTAAGCGGGTATAGAATGGTTTTGACCACAATCGTTACGCAGATAATCGCTAAGCCCCAGTTCACCACTAATTTTTGGATTTGCGTCAGCAACCAGAATAACGGTTTTGCAATAAACCACGCCCAGCCGTAATCGACGGTTAAATCAAAGTTATTCGCCGCGTCAGCCATTGCCGCCTGATCTTTCGGGCCTGTCCATAAATGGCTGGTGATTGTTGCTTGGCTGTTCGCTGCCACTTGGGTGATTGGCCCACGATAACCGATTGTGCCTACGCCGTTTGCCGTACGGGTGTAGAGATTATTCTCGGCATCTTGGTTGGGAATCCACGCCGACACAAAATAGTGTTGCAAGATTGCTGCCCAGCCGGCTTTGGTATCAACGGAAAGATTGGCTTTCGCCATATCGTCGAAGCTATATTTTTTGTAGTTGGTTTCAGCAGAAGAATAAGCACCACCGGTATAGGTCGGCATTGCGAAATTACCGGAGCTTTCCACCAATGAGTGTTTTAGCTGACCGTAAGGTTGCACTTCGATGGTGTCTACCGTGCGGTTATCAATGTGAAAATCCACCGCCACATTATAGCTGCCGCGTTTGAGGGTGAATGTTTTGGTGTAGGTTACGCCCTCTTTTTCAAATACGAGCGGCACAACTAGCTCGTCTTGCCCGTCAGCTAAGCTAAAACGCTCCGCTGTTGTCTGATATTGCGGGCGACCGGCGTTAGTATCGATCCCGTTTTTCCCCACCAAACCGCTTTGGGCAACGTATAAGACTTTACCGTTATCCTGCAATAATTCAAACGGGGTATCCGAATTCAACTCGGCATTGTGTTTTAACAAATCAGAGTCAATTACATCACCGCCGAGGGTATCCACTGTTAAACGTAATACATCGGTTTCAAGGGTAATCGTTTTGCCCTTTGCGGATTGTTCGAGAATAGGCGAAGATTGATTTGAGGAAGCGGGTACATCACCCGATTGATTTGCAACTTGCGTTTGCGCTGCCGCTTGCTTTTGCGCCTGAATTTCAGGGTCAAAATCTTGTTGCCATTGCGTAAAAATCAGGAATGACACAAGTAGCAAACCCATAATCAGTAAACTACGGTTTGAGTTCATTTTAGGTTCTCTGTGGTTAAAGTGAAAGGGAAAATCCCAAATAGAAAAGCCCATATTCTAATATAGGCAACAGGGTTGAACAATTTATTTGTCGGGAAATTTAGCAAAACCTTGCGTGTTATCACAATTCTTCCTTCTTACGCCTTGCCCTTGGATGCGCCGCATCATAAATTTTGGCAAGGTGCTGAAAATCCAAATGAGTATAAATTTGCGTGGTTGCCAAGTTACTATGCCCCAACAATTCTTGCACCGCCCGCAGATCTTGGCTGGCTTCCAACATATGGGTAGCAAAAGAGTGGCGTAGCTTATGGGGATGAAGGTGGCTGTCCAGCGCCTGCTTTTTACCCCACTTTTGCATTATAAGCTGAATACTGCGTTGCGATAAACGTTTGCCCCGTTGGTTAAGAAATAACGCATTCTCACAAGGTTTGAACTGCGACCGAACAGCCAGCCACTTTTGCACCGCCAGTACCGCTTTTGAGCCGATCGGCACAATCCGCTCTTTACTGCCCTTGCCCAGCACTTTCACTTCCCGCTCGTTCAAATCCAAATCGGCAAGATCCAAACCTTGCAGCTCCGATAAACGCAAGCCGGCACTGTATGTCAGCTCCATCATTGCCAAATCCCGTAAATCCCGAGGCTGATCGCTATCCACATTCAGCAGTTGTGCGACTTGCTCCGCCTCCATATTCTTCGGCAAATGTTTGCTCACCTTTGGTGATTTAATCCCCACCGCCGCATTCACCGCCAATTCGCCCCGCCGCACTAAAAAAGCGAGAAATTGGCGCAAGGCGACTAAGCGTAAGCCGATGCTTTTCGCCCCCAACCCCTGCTTATGACTTTGCGTCAGCAGCCAACGCACCGTGGTCGGCTCGACAGCCTGCCACTGCTCAACGCCAGCTTGAGTAAGCAGTTCGCACACAGCTTTCAACTGACGCTGATAATTTGCCAACGTATGCGGGCTGGCTTGGCGTTCAATCCGCAGAAAATCCCAGTAGGGCTGCGTAGCGGCGTAAAGGAAGGTCATCACCAATTACGCCAAGCCTAATTTACCGATTTTTACCCCGATATTACCGAGTGCCACCGGCCCAAGATAATCGGCTAAAAACTTAAACAGTTCATCAATTTGGTGGAAAATACAGTGCGTTTGCACCTCTTTTTCAACCTTACGGGTAAATTCGTAAGAGACTTTTTCACCGTCAATATGGGCAACCAAATTGAGATAAACCGTTTCAAAATAGTGGCTCATCGCCCCTTCCAAACCGGGATCGCTAATGCGTACATCCCATTGATTACTAAATAAAATTTCAGTTTTAGTTTGCATAATATCCTCTTATTTATGGGGTTGTTGACGAGCAAGATTTCGCTCATTTTCTAAATCGGATTCTGTTTCCGGCGGCACATAACCAAACAGTTGCGATAAGATAATCATCTTATCTAATTCACAAAACAGACTAAATTGATCGGCAAGCCAAGCCGGCTTTTCCGCTTCTAATCGTTTGAGCAATGAAACCGCCTTAGATTTACGGATTAAATAGAGAGAAGATCCGTAATTATCGCATTCGACCGCACTTTTCGGCACAAAATAATTCAGATCCCCGCCGCTAAAAAGTGCGACATTACCGCCTTTCGCCAATTCTAATTTTTGCAACAGAACTATATCGGCTTGAGTGGACTTAAAATGTGCTAAACAAGCGGTGAGATATTGCGAAAAATTTGCAATCAATTTCACATCATCTTCCGCCACAATCGCAAAATCATCATCGGCTAATTGATTATTTTCGGCAATCAATCGCCACGTTTTAATATGCGAAAGTGTACACCCAATTTCGCCCAATGTGATCGGTCGCTGAATAGATTGACAGAAAAACGCCGTATTAAACACCTCGCGCCCATCGCCAATCAAAGCTAAAAACTCCTTATCGACCGCCGCCACCCGCTGAAAGCTGTGAGCTTCTTGCTGCTGATAGAATTGACTGAGCCGATCCGTGCGGCGATCCAAATTGATGACATAGCCCTGAAACATTCGATTCTCTCAAAAAAGAGACCGCTTGCAAGCGGTCTGTTAAGCCTAAATTATTGCAAAAGCGAAATATCCGCCACCTGCAAGAATAACTGCTGAAGGGTGTTTAAAATCGCCAAGCGGTTTTGGCGGAGTGCCGGATCATCGGCATTCACCATTACGCTGTCGAAGAAATTATCCACCGGCTGACGCAAGCCTGCCAGCTTATCTAACACCGCCGTATAATCGCCTTGTTCAATCAACGGCTGTACCTCTTGTTGTAACGCTAACACCGCTTCGGCAAGGGTTTTCTCCGTCGCTTCAACACAAGCGGTCAGATCAATCGCTTTAATTGCAACGTCCGCCTTCGCCAAAATATTGCTCACACGCTTATTCGCTGCCGCTAAGGCTTCAGCACTCTCAAGGGTGCGGAAATGAGACACGGCACGCACACGGGCATCAAAATCCGCCGGTTTGGTCGGGCGGCGAGCTAGCACCGCTTGAATCACATCAACGGCAATACCCTCGTCTTGATACCACGCACGGAAACGCCCGAGCATAAAGTCCACCACATCGGCAACCACATTGCTATTGGTGAGTTTATCGCCGAACAGTACCGCCGATTTTTCGACCAAATCCGCCAAATCCAGCGGTAATTTTTTCTCAACGATAATGCGTAACACGCCAAGGGCGGCACGGCGCAGCGCAAACGGATCTTTATCGCCTTTCGGGTGCTGACCAATGCCGAAAATACCGGTGAGCGTGTCGAGTTTGTCCGCCAATGCCACCGCACACGCCACCAATGAGTTCGGCAATGCATCGCCGGCAAAACGCGGCATATACTGCTCGTTCAACGCGACGGCAACCTCTTCGTCTTCACCGTCGTGGCGGGCGTAGTGCATTCCCATTACCCCTTGGGTATCGGTAAATTCAAACACCATATTGGTCATTAAATCGCATTTAGACAACAAGCCTGCACGCTTGGCTTTCGTCTCGTCTGCGCCAATTTGTTTCGCAATTTCACCCGCCAACTGCTCAATGCGAGCCGTTTTATCCCGCAGTGTGCCAAGCTGCTGTTGGAACAACACGGTTTCAAGGCGAGGAAGTAAATCTTCCAAACGTTGTTTCAAGTCAGTTTTGAAGAAAAATTCCGCATCGGTCAAACGTGGGCGTACCACTTTTTCATTCCCTTCAATAATCGCTGTCGGATCATCAGGATTGATATTAGATACGAAGATAAAGTGCGGTAACAATTTGCCGTCTTTATCATAAATCGGGAAGTATTTTTGGTCGCCTTTCATTGTGTAAACTAAGGCTTCCGCCGGCACAGCGAGGAAACGCTCCTCAAAGGTTGCCGCTAACACATTCGGGTACTCGACCAGCGAGGTAACTTCGTCAAGCAAGTCGTCCTCAATGTCCGCCACACCGCCTAAAGCGGTCGCTTTCTCTTGGGATTTTGCAAAAATCAGCGCACGGCGTTCGTTGAAATCGGCAATCACCGAGCCTTTTTCTTTCAAAAGCTGTGGGTATTGGTCGGCATTCTCAATCTCAAATTGGCGTTCGCCGAGGAAACGGTGTCCACGAAGAGTGCGACCAATGGCTACGCCAAGAATTTCACCTTCGATCAACTCATCGCCAAATAACAATGTGGCGGTATGCACCGGGCGGACGAATTGTTCGGTTTTATCGCCCCAACGCATTGTTTTCGGAATCGGCAACTTAGCGAGGGACTGGCTGATTATCTCCGCCATCAAATTTTTGGTCGGCTGACCCTCAACGGTGGCACGGTGAACCAGCCATTCGCCTTTATCGGTGGCAATACGTTCCGCCTGCTCAACGCTGATACCACAGCCTCTCGCCCAGCCTTCCGCCGCTTTGGTCGGTTTACCTTCGGCATCAAACGCCGCCGACACCGCCGGCCCGCGTTTTTCCACCTGCTTGCTCGGCTGGCTTTCCGCCAAGCCCAGCACTTTCACGGCTAAACGGCGTGGGCTGGCAAACCATTCCACCTTGTCAAACGCCAAACCAGCTTGGTTTAACGCCTGTTCTACATTCTCTGCAAACGCAGTCCCTAATTTTTTGAGTGCCTTCGGCGGCAGCTCCTCTGTGCCGATCTCGGCAAGGAAGGTTTTGGTTGTCATTTTTGTTTTCTCTAAAAAATGTAAATTTTCTATATAAATGGGTTTTAAATAGATTATTTCTCTTTTACTTTACTAATTTTCATATTAAATTCACGATTAATGTTATCTATCAGATATTTTTCTTCTTGCTTTATCCTATTCTTAGAATAAAAAAACCACCATGTTGAAAATATAATAAGAAATAATCCCAATAAAATATTCTCATCTCCTCGAGAAGTAATAACACCAAAACCGCTAACGAGTATTATCATTAAAATAATCGCTTCAAGTATCGTTCCAAATATAAATTTAGGTGTATTACGTATTTTATATATATTATCTATTTCAATTTTCTTCAATCTTTCTAACTCAGCAATTTCCTGTTGTTTCACTTTTTCTAACTCTTGTAATCTAATTCTTTCTTTTTCGACTCTTTCTCTTTCTTGTCTAGCTAGTATAGCTTCTTGTCTTTTTCTTTGAATTTCTTGTTCCTGTAATCTTATTCTCTCTTTTTCCGCTTCCTCTTTTTGTTTTTTTTCGATAATTAGCCTTTTTTCATATGCCTGTCTATCCAGTATTGCTTGTTGCCTTTTTCTTTGAATTTCTTGTTCTTCTGCAAGCCTTTTCTTCTCTGCTTCCTTTTGTCTTCTTTGTTCAGCTTCCCATTCTTCCTGACGGCAACGTTGTTCTGCTTCAATCGCTCGCTGCTTTTCTATTAACTGTCTTTGCAATTCAGCAATTTCTCTTTTCTGCTTTTCGATAATTATTCTTTTTTCAATTTCTGGACGAGAGGTAGCTAAACCTTCTAATCCCGTCGTCGGCAAAGACAATTTCTGCCATATCTCCTCCCAAAATTTAGGATTGTCTTTATATAACTTAATGTACCCATACAGCGTAGAAACCGCTATACCGTGTTCAGTTGCTATATGATTTACAAGTTGCGTGCCATAATCAGCTTTATCAGACTTTGCTTTCTTGTATGCGTGAATAACCCGTGCGATTTTCACTGTCTTACGGTTGTTAATATGATGCCCTGCTTTTAAATGCAACGGGTTCACACAGTGTTCGTTACCGCAAGTAGTATAAATCTCTTTGTTATTCATTAACCCAACTTGTTCAGCATAATAACGGCGTGGCGAGATAGATACCCGCTCACCATCAATACGGAATGTGTGCATTGGTGAACCACGAGAGAAGCTACCATTCCATAGCCAACACCCGTCCGCCTGTAAAATTTTGCTTTGTAAAGCGCTTTCGATTAGCTCATCGCTAATTTTCTTCATTTTTATTATCTCTAGCTCTCTGCCATAATATCCCCAGTAACGCATTCAAATCCAAAACCACCTCGCCATTCTCCAACACTAACGCCGGAATACCGATATAGCCATTTTCTTTTGCATTATTAAAGGCAGAATGACGATCCCGCAGTCTTAAAAACGGTTTAAAGTTTGCACCGCTTTCGGTAATGTCGCAGGGTTCGTAATCAATTCCTAAACGATTAAGCTCAGCAATAAACGGCGCAGTATCCGGACACCAATGGGCAAAATATAAAATCGGTTTTGTCATTTTGACCTCGTTCAACTTCCCCTCTTTGGAAAAGAGGGGCTAGGGAAATATTATTTTTTACACCCCGGAAATCCCAAGGCTTCACGGCTGGCGTAGTAGGCTTCGGCAACGCCTTTGGTTAAAGCACGGATACGCAGAATATAGCGTTGGCGTTCGGTTACCGAAATCGCTTTGCGGGCATCAAGTAAGTTAAAACTGTGTGCCGCTTTTAAAATACGTTCGTACGCCGGTAATGGGAGCGGTTTTTCTAAGCCAAGCAATGCTTGCGCTTCTTTTTCGTACTGTTCAAAGCATTGGAATAAGAAATCTACATCAGCATATTCAAAATTGTAGGTGGATTGTTCCACTTCATTTTGGTGGAACACATCGCCGTAGGTGGTTTTACCGAGCGGACCGTCCGACCACACCAGATCATACACGCTGTCCACGCCTTGAATATACATCGCCAAACGTTCTAAGCCGTAGGTAATTTCGCCCGTAACAGGTTTACACTCCAAGCCGCCAACTTGTTGGAAGTAGGTGAATTGGGTAACTTCCATTCCGTTAAGCCATACTTCCCAGCCTAAGCCCCACGCTCCTAACGTCGGGTTTTCCCAGTTATCTTCGACAAAGCGAATATCATTTTGAGTTGGGTCGAAGCCGAGCATTTTGAGGCTGTCGAGGTAAAGTTCTTGAATGTTGTCGGGTGAGGGTTTAATCACCACTTGGAATTGGTAATAGTGCTGTAAGCGGTTCGGGTTTTCACCGTAGCGACCGTCTGTCGGACGGCGGGAAGGTTGAACATAAGCAAATGCCATTGGTTCAGGGCCTAAAGCACGCAAGCAGGTCATCGGGTGAGATGTCCCTGCGCCAACTTCCATATCAAACGGCTGCACAACGGTACACCCTTGGCTTGCCCAATAGTCTTGCAGGGCAAGAATCATACCTTGAAACGTTTTGACGTTAAATTTCGGATTCATAAATACTCTTTTCAATATGCAAAATAATTGAGCATTATACTCAAAAACCGACCCCGATCCCAGTATTGATAGTAAGATCGCCCATCAAGTCGTAAAAATATCAAATGTTGATTTCGCCTTGATTGAAAACAGAACGGTCAGCAATTTGCTGACCGTTTTCACTATTTATGCTTATCTTGATAACACTCGCCGTTCACCCAAAGATGATCTTGCTCCCAGCTAAATTGCCATTTCCGTATCGGCCCTGCCATCACATTGAGATAATAATTATTGTAGCCGGCAATGGTTGCAACGGGGTGATAGCCTCTCGGCACTTTAACCACATCTTTATCATATACCGCCATACATTCATCTAATGTTCTATCCTCGGTATAAACCCGCTGCATTGCAAAGCCTTGTGGCGGATCGAACCGATGATAATAGGTTTCTTCCAGATAGGTTTCATTATCCGCATTTTTATCATCGTGTTTATGGCTCGGATAAGAGCTGGTATTGCCTTCATCGGTAAACACTTCGACCACTAATAAACTGTCTGCGGGTTCGGTTTCCGGCAAAATATTGTGCACCAGACGTTGATTACGCCCAAAGCCCCGTTTCTCTATGCCGATATGGTTCGGGCTAATCAGCCGAACCGGATAGTTACCTTTAGCAGGTGCTTTGCATACGGCTAATTCTAACGTCAGCTCCGTAGTTACCTGCACCTGTTTATGCGGCGGAATATAAACAGCGTAGGGAGGGATTTTCTCAAACGGTGTAATGCGATTACCGATATTTTCAAACGCATAATCATCGACATACACCGAGCCAAAGCCGGTAACAAACACCAAGCATAATTCATTGTGATCACTTTCAAGGGTGATTTGCTGTTGCTTGAGCTGATAAACCTCAAACCCAACATACTCCCAAGCCGCATTTTCGGGCGTGATCTGTTGAATTAAACCGTCGGCTTGCTGCACATTCGGTTTCGAGAGAAGTGGACTAGACATAACAACCTCTTTATCTAAATAGTCAGGTAGGAAAACTATACGCCGGCTTTCTCAAATTGAATACCAGCAATGTGCAAACTTGCTAACCAGATCACAAAAATGAAATAAATTTTTCATTTTTAAATGATATATATTGATATTTTCCATTTTTAGCGGTAGCTTATTGTCTATATTTTGCCCTTTAACGACCTGATAAGGAGTGCCTAAATGACCCAATTTGTCCCTAATTTTATTAACGGCGTTGCGTTAGAAAGTCAAAGCCAACGTATGCTTCCTGTCTTTAACCCTGCCACGGGTGAAGAGATCAAAAAAGTGAAATTAAGCACAGCGGACGAAGTCGATGCCGCCATTGCCGCCGCAGACCAAGCCTTTAAAAGCTGGTCGCAGCAATCCCCCCTACGCCGAGCCAGAATTCTATTTAATTTCAAAGCATTACTTGAAGCCCATTTCGATGAATTAGCCCGCTTAATCAGTACCGAGCACGGTAAAATCTACTCCGATGCAGTGGGCGAGCTGACCCGAGGCTTAGAAGTCGTCGAGTTTGCAACGGGTATTCCGCACCTACAAAAAGGCGAGTTCTCCGCCAATGCGGGACGTGGTATCGATATTCACTCTATACAACAACCGCTCGGCGTGGTTGCCGGCATTACTCCGTTTAATTTTCCGGCAATGGTGCCAATGTGGATGTTCCCAATAGCCCTTGCCTGCGGCAATACCTTTGTCCTAAAACCGTCTGAAAAAGATCCGTCCGTTTCGATTCGTTTAGCGGAACTGCTTAAAGAAGCCGGCTTACCGGACGGCGTATTTAACGTTGTACAAGGCGATAAAGAGGCGGTCGATATTCTATTAACCGACCCGCGTATTCAAGCGGTCAGTTTTGTCGGTTCGACTGCAATCGCCCAATATATCTATGAAACAGGCTCGGCACACGGCAAACGGGTGCAAGCCCTAGGCGGTGCGAAAAACCACGCCCTCATAATGCCCGATGCGGATATTCCGGCAACGGTCAATGCCTTGCTCGGTGCGGCATTTGGTGCGGCCGGCGAGCGTTGTATGGCATTATCCGTTGCGGTGATTGTCGGCGATGAACTGGCAGATAAAATCATCGAAAATCTTATTCCAAAAGTAAAAGCACTGAAAGTCGGTGCGGGGCTACTGCCGGAAGGTGTGGCTGAAAACGATATGGGACCGGTCATTTCCCAAGCGCATAAAGCGAAAATTGAGGACTATATTGCACAAGGAGTCGTACAAGGAGCAACCCTCTGCGTGGACGGGCGTAACTATACCGTAGCAGGCTTTGAGAGCGGTTATTTTGTCGGCGGTACACTGTTTGATCGCGTTACCCCTGAAATGACCATTTGGCAAGACGAAATTTTTGGGCCGGTACTTTCCATCGTACGGGTGAAAGATTATACGGAAGGAATGGCTGTCATCAACAGCCACCAATACGGAAACGGCAGCGCCATTTTCACCCGTGATGGCGATGCCGCCCGCCAATTCAGCCAAGATGTGCAAGCCGGAATGGTCGGCATCAATATTCCGATTCCAGTGCCGATGGCATTCCACTGCTTCGGCGGTTGGAAAGCCTCTATTTTCGGGCCGCTCAACGTCTATGGCAGCGATGGCGTACGCTTCTATACTCGAATGAAAACCATCACAACACGTTGGCCGGACAGTACCGTACGCACTCAAGCGGCGTTTAACTTCCCGACCTTATAAAATCGCCCAGCCTATTTTCGACCTATTCAGCGGTGAAGTCTCACCGCTTTTTTTATCGCCTTTCCTGGAAATTGTTCACCTCAATCGCTAAAAGATCACTTTAAAGGTTCGATTATGCAAATCGAAACACAACAAGCGGTCTGTTCTCCGCTATTTTTTGCAAAACAATGTGCAACCCTTGCCGTACAAAAAATGTGATCTGTTTAACATATTTTAAACAAAGCATTTGGTTTGAAATTTTTAGAATGTTATATTTCACTTTGAAAAAATTATTTCATTTGATTTATTTTTGAAATAAATTCCATTTCCTAGAAATATGAGGTTATGGAAAGACTGCCGGCAAGTTTGCCGCCCATTCCCACCTTAAAAAGAGGAGTTTGTAATGAAAATGCGTGTTAAGTTTGTATTGAGTGCATTAACACTCGGTTTAGCAATGAACAGTTTTGCTAAGGATGAATTAGTCGTATTCAGTTTGCCGAACTTATCTAGCCCGTTTGAAGTTCAACTTCAAAAAGTGGCTGTTGAAACGGGGAAAAAACTGGAGGTGAAGTTACAGGTTTTGGACGGTCAAAGCTCTTCCACCAAGCAGGCTTCCGATCTAGAAAATGCCATTACACGAGGTGCGAAAGGGATCATCATCTCACCCAATGATGTGAATGCGATTTCAGCGGCGGTCGAGGAGATCACCCAAGAAAATATTCCGGCGGCAACCTTAGATCGCAAGGTCGAAAGCAGCAAGCCTGTACCGCACTTTGGTGCAAACAACTACACTGGCGGGCAAGCGGTGGCGAAGGCGGTCAAAGCGAAATACCCTAACGGTGCCAAAATTATCCTCTTAACCGGTCAGCCCGGTTCAACGTCTAATATTGAGCGAACCCAAGGTATTCGTGATGAGCTGGCAGCCGGTGGTAGCCAATACCAAATCGTGATTAACCAAACGGGTAACTGGCTGCGTTCCGAAGGGCTGCGTATTATCGAAAGTGTATTGCCAACCTTAAAAGACAAGCCGGATGTGATTATTTCCGCTAACGATGATATGGCATTAGGGGCTATCGAGGCGTTACGCAGCCAAGGCTTAAAAGCCGGCGAGATCCTAGTAACCGGCTTTGATGCCACGCCGGAAGCACTCGCCCGTGTTAAAGACGGCTGGCTATTCTTAACCGCCGATCAACGCCCGGGTTTTGCCGTCAGCAGTGCGTTAGAACAAATTGTCGGCAATATTCGTGATAAAAAGCCTGTAACCGGCACAAACTACCCGCCGAAAATTATTCTCAAAGATAACCTGCAAGAAGCCGAACGTTTTGCAGAAGTCAGCGAATAATTTATCAGCCTTTCTGCTCTCCCTTGCAGAAAGGCATTTTCTTACGGAGGCTATATGTCCACTCCTTTACTCGAAGTTAAACACCTCACCAAAAGTTTTTCCGGCATTATGGCATTGGACGGGGTCAAACTCAGCGTTGCCAAAGGCGAAGTTCACGCTTTACTGGGCGAAAACGGTGCGGGTAAATCGACACTTTTAAAGGCGCTTTCTGGCGCACAACCGCAAACCAGCGGCGATATCATCTTTAACGGTGAAACATTAAGCCCGAACGATTCCCCCTTCGACCGCCAGCTTAAAGGCATTGTTACCATTTACCAAGAATTTAACTTATTGCCTAATATGACGGTAGCAGAAAATTTCTTTCTCGGCAGAGAGCCGGTAAACGGGCTGTTTGTCAATGAAAAAGCGGTCAATGCGGAAGCTCAGATTGTACTGGATAATCTCGGCCTGCATATCAAACCCGACACACAAGTATCCCGTTTAAGTGTTGCCCAACAACAAATGGTGGAAATCGCCCGTGCGATGACCTTAAATGCCAAACTGATTATTATGGATGAGCCGTCCGCCGCCCTCAGCGACAAAGAGGTCGAAACACTCCACCAAATCGTGCGGGATCTTAAACGCCGCGGCATCAGCGTTATTTATGTTACCCACCGCTTAAACGAAGTATTTGCCCTGTGCGACCGCTTCACCGTCTTTCAAGATGGGCGTTATTCTGGCGAGGGCAATGTCCAAAACGTAAATGTCGATCAGATCATCAAAATGATGGTCGGGCGGGAAGTCTCTTTCACCCGCAGACCTGCGTCCGACACTCACCACACCCACCGCCCCGTGCGTTTGGCGGTCAAAAATCTCTGTCGAGAAAAACCGGTACTCGATCCGCACGGTATCGCTTTACACGGCGTCTCGTTCAATATTCACGAAGGCGAGATACTGGGCATTGCAGGGCTTGTCGGCGCAGGTCGTACCGAAATTGCACGCTGTTTATTCGGCGTAGAAAGTTATACCGCCGATGAAATTAGCTTAGACGGTAGCCCCTACACTGCCGCCTCCCCGTTAGATGCGTTAGAAAAAGGCGTGGCATTAGTGCCGGAAGATCGCAAAAAAGAGGGGTTAGTGTTAGGTCTACCGATTAAAACCAATATGACCTTGCCGATTTTAGACAAATTACTCAAAGGCAACCTCTTTGTCGATAATAAAAAAGAAGATGATCTGATTGAAACCTACCGCCAAGCCTTACGCATCAAAATGGCAAGCAGCACGTTGGAAGCCCGCAAGCTCTCCGGCGGCAACCAGCAAAAAGTGATTTTGGCACGTTGTATGGCGCTCAATCCCAAAGTGCTGATTGTTGATGAGCCGACCAGAGGCATTGATGTCGGTGCAAAATCCGAAGTGCATCAAGTCTTGTTCGATATGGCAAAACAAGGGGTGGCGGTATTGGTTATTTCCTCGGATCTGCCGGAAATTATGGCGATTTCAGACCGCATCATCACCCTTTCCGAAGGGCGGGTAACCGGTGAAATTCACGGCGATGAGGCAACGGAAGAAAAACTTATGTCAATGATGGCTATCGGTGTTCAGCGAGACCAAGCCGCTTAAGAGAGGTTTATATGACAACACAATTTTTAAAAAATCTGGGAATGATTGACGATCAGGGCAACATTGATTTTATTGCATTCTTTGAACGCTTCGGCGTCCTCATTTTCCTAATCTTACTTATCATCTTCTTCACATCACAAAACAGTGCCTTTCTCTCACAACGCAATATTTATAACGTCTTAACCGAAGTCTCCATTTTCGGCATTATGGCGGTTGGAATGACCTTTGTGATCTTAACTGCCGGCATCGATCTCTCGGTCGGCTCAATTCTTGCCGTTACGGCAATGTTCGCTGCGTACATTATTAAGGGAGAAAATACCGTAACAGTGGAAGCCGGTGCGTGGGGCGGAATGAGCTGGCTGATCGGCTTATCCGTCTGTTTAGGATTAGGCACGCTCATCGGCTGGCTACACGGCTTGGGCGTGACCAAACTCAAACTGCCGCCGTTTATCATCACCCTCGGCGGAATGACAATTTGGCGGGGCTTAACCCTTGTGCTGAACAACGGCTCGCCAATCGCCGGTTTTGATGAAGGCTATCGCTGGTGGGGACGTGGCGATCTGCTCGGTGTCCCCGTACCGGTCATCATCTTTGCCGTCGTTGCCATTATCGGCTATTTCGCCTTACACAAAACCCGCTGGGGACGTTATGTATATTCTGTCGGCGGCAATCCCGAAGCCGCCCGCCTTGCCGGTGTTAATATCAACCGCACCTTAGTGAGCGTCTATGTGGTGATCGGTGCATTAGCCGGATTAGCGGGCTTTATCCTCTCCGCTCGGCTTGGCAGTGCCGAATCAGTTGCCGGCGTCTCCTTTGAGCTACGGGTGATTGCCTCGGTCGTCATCGGCGGCACCTCACTAATGGGCGGCTACGGACGCATTACCGGCACAATTATCGGATCTATCATTATGGGCGTGCTAATCAACGGCTTAGTGCTAATGGATGTGTCCGCCTATTACCAGCAAATTATTATGGGCGTTATCATTATTCTTGCCGTGGCTTTCGACACCTACGCCAAGAGCAGACGCGGCGCAATCTAACCCTCAAAGAGCGAACCCTTGTTCGCTCTCTTTTGAGCTAAATCGGCATTATGCCGCCAACGCACAACATAATGATTTCAATCTTATTGTAGGGACACACTGCGTGTGTCCTTTGTAAAAATTAAATTATTTCAATAGTTAAAACCCGGACACACGCAGTGTGTCCCTACAAGGGAACAAAAAACAACTTTGTGCAACTGCGACATAATATTGTAATGTTGCAAAAAACACCCCAAAACTCACCGCTTGTTTCAACAAGGATCAGATTATGAAAACCGTAAATATCGGCTTGGTCGGCACCGGCTATATCGGACGTTGCCACGCCATTGCTTATGCACAAACCCCGACACTCTTTCCGCTGAAAGGCAAAATCCGACTCGCCTATTTGGCTGAAATCAACCAAGCACTCGCCGAACAAAAGGCGCAAGAATTTGGCTTTGCCCGTGCGACTGACGATTGGCGAAAATTAGTTGCCGATCCGAATGTCGATGTCGTGGATATTTGCACACCGAATTTCCTGCATAAAGAGATTGCATTAGAAGCGATCAAACACGGCAAGCACGTTTACTCGGAAAAACCGCTGGCGCTCACGGCAGCCGATGCGAAAGAGATGGTCGAAGCCGCCCGCCAAGCCGGCGTCAAAACCTTAGTCGGCTTTAACTACATTAAAAACCCGACCACACAGCTTGCCCGTCAAATTATCCAAAACGGCGAAATCGGCGAGGTCGTCCATTTTTACGGCACTCATCACGAAGACTATCTCGCAAATCCCGCTACCCCGATCGACTGGCACTGCTATAAAGATAAAGCAGGGCTAGGCACGCTCGGCGATTTAGCCGCACACATCGTCAATATGGCGCACTATTTGGTCGGCAAGCAGATTGTGAGCGTGATTGGCGATATGCAAACGGTGATTAGCGAACGCCCGAATCCGTACAATTTAGCGGAAAAAATCAACGTGGAAAATGAAGATCAGGCAAGTGCTTTAGTGCGCTTTGCCAATGGCGTAATGGGGACGATTGAAAGCTCACGCATTGCCTGCGGACGTAAAATGGGGCTGACCTATGTCGTAACCGGCACCAAAGGCACACTCAGCTACACCCAAGAACGAATGGCAGAACTGAAACTCTACCGCCACGATGACGCAATTTCCCGCCAAGGTTTCAAAACCATTTTGGTCGGCCCCGAACACCCCGATTATGCCGCGTTCTGCGTCAGTGCCGGACACGGCATCGGCTTTAATGACCAAAAAAGCGTAGAAATCCGTGATTTGATCAACGGCATTGCCGCCGGTGATCCGATGTTTCCCGATTTTGAAGAGGGCTACCGCGTTTCGTGTGTGTTAGAAGCGATCGCAAAATCGGCACAGGAAAAACGCTGGGTGGACGTCAGCGAGATTTCCACCTAAAACCGAGAAAGAAAAACGCCGTGTCAATAAAGACACAGCGTTGTGATTTTATCGTCATTTATGGCGCAATCGAAACTTCGCTCATCATATCGGTGCGCCACGCTGGCGTCCGTTTTATCACACATTAACACGATTTAACTTCAATGAATGTCAGTGGATATTACACTCTCCGTCTGATGTGTTGGTCGGATATCGCAAAAAAACCGACTAACCCGACCGCTTGTCATCGCAATAGATTATGCGATTTCACTCAATTTCACCGGACGGTTTTCCGCAAGGGATTTTTGGGCTGCCAATGCGATTAACACGGGCTGTAAGCCGTCATTACCATTGACGAGGGTCGGTTTGTCATTCACGACCGAATCCACAAAACAACGGATTTCATCGGCGAAAGATTGCATATAACGCTCCAAGAAGAAATATTTCGGTTTTTCGGCGATCACGCCGTTTTCTCCGGAAAACACTGCCGTTGAGCCGGTATCGTTGGTGATGTGAACCGCCCCTTTTGAGCCAAACACTTCCGCACGCTGATCGTAGCCATAGGCGGCTTTACGGCTGTTATCAATCACCCCGATTGCGCCGTTTGCCAATTTTAAGGTGATGACCGCCGTGTCAATATCTCCCGCCGCGCCGATTGCCGCATCAACCAAAACCGTACCAACCGCAAACACCTCCTCCACTTCGCTGCCTGAGAGGTAGCGGATCATATCGAAATCGTGAATGGTCATATCAAAAAACATACCGCCGGAGACTTTCACATACTCAATCGGCGGGGCTTCCGGATCACGAGATGTTACTCGAATAATATGCGGTTCACCGATATCCCCTGCCACAATCCGATCTTTAATCGCTTTAAAATTATGATCAAAGCGGCGGTTAAACCCGACTTGAAATTTCACGCCGGCTTTATCTACCGCTGCCAATACCGCCCGAATATTTGCCGGATCGGCGTCCACCGGTTTTTCACAGAAAACGTGTTTACCCGCTTGGGCGGCTTCAATCGAAATCGGGGCGTGGGTGTTAGTCGAAGAACACACCAGAACAGCATCGATCTCAGGATCTTGCAAGATGTTTTTATAATCGCTATAAACGTTCGGAATACCCATTGATGCTGCCCAAGCGGTCAGTTCATCACTGATTTTTACATCGGAAATCGCTTTAATGTCCACCCCTTTCACATATTTGCCGATACTCTCGGCGTGTACCCGCCCGATACGCCCTGCGCCGATAATGCCTATTTTTAACATATTAAACTCCTGCAACATCACGAATATACTGTCTGCCTTTGAGGGCATATTCAAATGGGTTGGCAATTGCCGGATCTTGTTCGGCTTCTACCACCATCCAACCTTGATAATTGTGTTGGTCGAGAATATCGAAAATCGGTTTGAAATCGATCACGCCATCACCCGGTACGGTAAAAGTGCCTTTTTTGACCCCTTCCAAGAAACTCAAGTCGTTGGCTTTTACCTGTGCCACCACTTCATCACGCACATCTTTTAAATGCACGTGGATAATGCGATCAATATACTTTTCCAACACGCCCAACATTGCTTGTTGGCTTCCTTCGGAATAGTACAAATGCCCTGAATCAAACAGCAAATAGACGTCATCATTCACCGCTGCCATATAGCGATCCACTTCTTCAGGGGTTTGAATCCCCGTCCCCATATGATGATGCAGACACACTTTCATTCCCTTTTCCGCCGCCAGCTTTGCCAGTTCGTTATAGCCTTGTGCCATTTTCGCCCAATCTTCATCGTTAAAAATCGGCTTGTCTTTGAAAACGGCTTTGGTTGTGCCTTGAATGCTGCGGCTTTGCTCGGAACAACCGATCACTTTTGCCCCCATTGCGTGCAGAAAATCACGGTGTTTGATAAAGGCGGCGAGGGTTTCTTCCCGCTTGCCGTCCACAAAAAAGGTGCTGAACCACGCATTACAGATTTGCATTCCCCGCAGGTTTAGCTTGTGCTTCAGCACCGCCACATCGCGTGGATACTTATTTCCCACCTCGCAGCCCGTATAGCCCGCTAACGCCATCTCGCTGATACATTGCTCGAAGCTGTTTTCCGCCCCCAAGTCGGGCAAATCATCATTCGTCCAGCCAATCGGCGCAATGCCGAGTTGAATATTTTCTGCTTTCATAGAAAAACCTCGTTTGGTTTAGAGATAAACTGAATAAACAAGCGGCAAGATGTTGCACAATATTTGCAACATCAGCTTGGTGCTTTGCAAATTAACGCCCGCAAACAACCGCTTGTATCGATCCTTCAATCAAGGGAGCATCATCGGATCAATATTTTCTCGCTTTCGCTAACTGTGCAACGGATCTTGCTCTCGCCTGTTGAACCCGCTCACTGTCGGCAACTTCCGCCACCCCAACGTGCCACCAGCAACCATAGCCGTGCGCCATTGTTTTCGGCAGCACTTTCACATCGATCAAGGTCGAAACCCTTTGCCGCTTCGCATCAACAAGGGCAGCTCGCAACTCGGCTTCATTCGTAACACGGTAAGTTTTGCAACCGTAGGCTTGCGCATTTTTGGCAAAATCGATCGGCACTAAGCCACCGTTCAACCGATTTGTATCGTGGTTGCGGAAACGAAACTCCGTGCCGAAACTGTCCATTCCGTTGCCGATTTGCAGGTTATTAATGCAACCGTTCGCCATATTATCAAACAGCACCACATTGATTTTCTTGCCTTCTTGGATTGAAGTTACCAATTCGGAGTGTGCCATCAGATAAGAGCCGTCGCCGAGCAGCGCATATACTTCCCGCGCCGGTTCGGCAATTTTCACCCCCACCGCTGCGCTGACCTCATAGCCCATACAGGAATAGCCGTACTCAAGGTGGTAAGTCCCTTCGCCTTTGCAGAGCCAACTACGCTGTAAATCGCCGGGTAAACTGCCGGCAGCGGCAACAATAATCGCATCGTGATCAATCGTCTCGTTCACAATCCCCAGCACTTGCGACTGGGTCAGTTGTGAGCCGGTTAAGCCGATAAATTCCCGATGCACCACTTGATGATCCAGCTCATCGTTGATTTCGGGGGTAAAATCAGGGCGATAACGCACATTGCGCAACCGCTGAATTTCTTCGGCAAAATCGGCTTTAGCGTGCTTAATCGCATCGCCCCATTGCGTTTTGTAATCCCTCGGCAAAGCTAGGCGAAGTGCCTCCAGTGCGGTTTTCGCATCCGCCACCAGTTGTACGCCATCAAGTTTATAGGCATCAAAACGGGCGATATTGATATTCAAAAATTGCACGTCGGGCTGCTGGAATAACCATTTTGATGAGGTGGTGAAATCGGTATAGCGTGTACCAATCCCGATGATTAAATCCGCCTCTTTTGCCAAACGGTTGGCTGCCAAGCAACCCGTTTCCCCTACGCCGCCGACATTGAGTGGATCGTCAGAGATCACCGCACTTCTGCCCGCTTGAGTTTCGGCAAACGGAATCCCAAACCGGGTTGCAAATTGTTGCAACATTCGACCCGCTTGCGAGTAACGCACGCCCCCGCCGCAAATGATCAACGGCTTCTGCTTGCTCATCAACAACGCTATCGCTTGCTCAAGGGCTGCCGCCGTTGGCGGCGTGCGTTCTAAACGATGCACCCTTTTCTGTAAGAAACTGTTTGGGAAGTCAAAACTTTCCGCCTGCACGTCTTGCGGCAACGCAATCGTTACCGCACCGGTTTCCGCCGGATCGGTCAGCACCCGAAACGCATTGATACAGGCACTCATTAACTGTTCGGGGCGTTGCACTCTGTCCCAATATTTACTTACCGCTCGAAACGCATCGTTCGTGCTGATGCTCAAATCATAGGGTTGCTCAATCTGTTGTAATACCGGATCCGGCTGGCGGGAGGCAAACACATCGCCGGGCAGCAGTAATAGCGGAATACGGTTCGCCGTGGCGGTTGCCGCAGCAGTAACCATATTTGCCGCCCCCGGTCCGACTGATGAAGTACAGGCAATGATTTTTTGCCTCAAATTTTGCTTAGCAAAGCCTATCGCCAAATGCGCCATTCCCTGTTCGTTCCGCCCTTGATAAAGGGTCAGCTCCCCCGCATCTTGCGCTAACGCCTGCCCAATACCCAGCACGTTGCCGTGTCCGAAAATCGCTGCGATACCGTGGACAAATTTGATTTCTTGACCGTCAACGTCCAAATATTGATTATCCAAAAAACGAACCAGTGCCTGTGCCACGGTTAAACGTGTTGTCTGCATAACGCCCCCTTGGGTTCACCGCCGAGACAAGCGGTCTGTTTGCTACCCATTTTTGCAAAATGAAAATTTTATTTCATTTATAATAGCAGGCAATAGGGAAAAAAGATGTGAACCAGTTCACATTTCGGCAAAATTCTCACTTTTATCCGCAATATGAGAACTTAATCACAGAAATGATAATTTAAAATAGAATAAATTTGAAATAAATATTTCACTTTGTATAATGCCTTACATCAACACATTTTCGTTAAAAGGAGTGCGCTATGGCGACTGTAAATCATCAAGATCGCCCGCTGGATTTGATCTGCTTGGGGCGGGTAGCTGTCGATCTCTATGGACAACAAATCGGATCACGCTTGGAAGATATGACGACCTTTGCCAAATATTTGGGCGGTTCTTCCGGCAATGTCGCTTACGGCGCGGCGGTGCAAGGGCTGCGTTCCTCAATGTTGGCACGGGTAGGCGATGAACATATGGGGCGTTTTTTGCGGGAAGAGTTGGACAGTGTCGGCGTTGATACCAGCCATTTAATCACTGACAAAGATCATCTCACCGCACTCGTCATCTTAGGCATTAAAGACAAAGAAACCTTTCCGTTGATTTTCTATCGGGATAATTGTGCCGATATGGCGCTCACCAAAGATGATTTCAGTGAAGCCTACATTGCCTCCAGCCGTGCTTTAGCCATTACCGGTACGCATCTTTCCCACCCGAAAACCCGTGAAGCTGTGCTGACGGCACTGGAATATGCCGGCAGAAATGAGGTAAAACGTGCGTTGGATATTGATTACCGTCCGGTACTGTGGGGGCTTACCTCATTGGGAGACGGCGAAACCCGCTATATCGACAATGCGGAAGTAACGAAATCCCTGCAAGCCGTGTTGCACCATTTTGATCTGATTGTCGGCACAGAAGAAGAATTTCATATCGCCGGCGGCTCAACGGATACGCTCACCGCCTTAAAAAATGTGCGAAACGTCTCCGATGCCGTGCTTGTGTGTAAACGGGGCGCACTAGGTTGCTCCGTATTCGAGGGCGCATTGCCGGCGGATTTGGACGGCGGTTTAAACGTGTACGGCGTACAGGTCGAAGTGCTAAATGTGCTGGGGGCTGGCGATGCCTTTATGTCAGGCTTAATGCGTGGCTATTTGAATAATGAAGGCTGGGCGCAAGCGTGTCGCTATGCCAATGCGTGCGGGGCGTTAGTGGTTTCCCGCCACGGTTGCTCGCCGGCAATGCCGACCAAACGGGAGCTGGACGACTATTTAACCCGAGCGGAATCCGTGCCTCGCCCTGATTTAGATGAGCGGCTCAATCACCTTCACCGTGTTACCACCCGCAAAAAACAGTGGGAAAATCTCTGTATTTTTGCCTTTGATCACCGCAAGCAGTTAGTTGATATGGCAGATAAAGTCAGTGCCGACACCGCTCGCTTACCGAAACTGAAACAACTGTTGCTTAAAGCAATGGAACAAGCTGCCGAGCAAGCGGGCTTACCGCACAATCAGGCGGGTATTCTCGCCGACACGACGTTCGGTCAAGATGCGCTAAATGCGATTACCGGTAAAGATTACTGGATCGCCCGCCCGATTGAAGCGCCGTCCTCACGCCCACTCTCATTAGAATACGGCGATTTAGGCACACAGTTAGCCACATTCCCTCGGGATCACGTGATTAAATGCTTAGCATTCTACCACCCTCACGATGATGCCGAGTTAAAGGCAAACCAGGATCGTAAATTAAAAGAGATCTACCAAGCCTGCTGCCGTACAGGACACGAATTGCTACTTGAGATTATTCTCCCGGCAGATATGCCGCAAGATGAAGGCTTTTACCAAAAAGCGATCTCCGATTTTTATCAGCTCGGTATCAAACCGGAATGGTGGAAGCTGCCCAGTCTTTCCACACCACAATGGCAAGCGATTGCCGACACGATTGAAGCAAACGATCCGGACTGTCGCGGTATTCTGATTTTAGGGCTAGATGCCCCCCTTGATAGCTTTAAGGAGATCTTTGCACAAGCCAAAGGCTGCCACAAAGTGAAAGGGTTTGCGGTCGGGCGTACTATTTTCGGCGAACCTGCCGAAAAATGGCTTGCCAATCAACTTGACGATCAAGGCTTAATCAATGCCGTCTCCCAAAAATACCGCACATTGATTGAATTTTGGCAGCAACGTTAATTCTCCCTTTACCTATTATCAAAAGGACGCCGGCGTGGCGTCCTTCTATCATTGCTCGCAGTCCAATTTGTACAGCAGCTATATAGCTCTGCAAAAAATCAGGTATAACAGACCGCTTGTTAATACACGAAATCACCAAATATCTATAAAAAAAGATAATATCGGCTAAATAGAAACAATAAAATATTCGCTCATATTCATTTCATCATCAGCGAAAATAATCCTATTTAATAACGAAAGTAGGTATAATGAAACAAAAATTCAACAAGAGAATACATTGAAATGAATGAACCTACCCAACTTGCTCATTTTCAGGAGGAAATTCGTAAGCAATATGACGGTTTGAGCAAACGATTAAAACAGGTGGCACAATATGTGTTGGATAACGGTAACAGCGTGGTATTTGATACGGTATCGACCATTGCCGAACGTGCCGGTGTGCCGCCTTCCACCCTTATTCGTTTTGCCAACGCCTTTGGCTTTAGCGGCTTTAACGAAGTGAAGCAGCTTTTCCGTCAAGATATGATGGAAGGCACATCACGCTATACCGAACGGGTACAACTGTTCCGCCAAATTGAACCTGATATTGACGGGCAAAGCAGTGATTTGAGTCAGGTTCTGAATGTGTTCGCACAAGGTAATACGCAAGCCCTGCAACAGCTGGCAAAAAAAGTCAGCAACGAGCAACTGGAGCAAGTGGTAACTATTTTAAATGATGCCAAACGCATTTTTATTGTCGGCTTAAAACGCTCATTCAGTATCGCCAACTATCTCAACTATGCCCTGCATCATTTAGATTATGATGTCTTTATGATTGACGGTTCAGGCGGTATGTTTGATGAACAACTTAATCGCATTACTGAAGGCGATGCGCTGATTGCCATCAGCTTTTCCCCCTACGCTAACGAAACGGTGAATGTGGTTACCGCCACCGCCAGACCCGGCGTTAAACATATCGCCATTACCGACAGCCAACTCAGCCCGTTACTGGCGTTCAGCGATGTCTCCTTTATCATTAAAGAAGCGCAACTGAGCGGATTCCGCTCCCAATGTGCGACAATGACGCTGGTACAAACCATTGCCGTTTCCCTTGCATTAAGAAAGGCATAATGAATAGACCTGCCAAAACGCAGGTCTCTCTAATTACGCCATTAACGCTTGAATTTCATCGCAATATTGCGCCGATTTCACCCCAAAAATAATTTGCTGCATATTGCCGACTTTCACGACATCGACCGCCCCCAATTTTTTCAAAGCGGCTTTATCTAAAAGGCGATCATTATGCAGTACCACTCTTAAACGGGTCAAACAGGCTTCCACATTTTGAATATTCTCTATATGACCTAATGCAGCTAAAATATTATTGATAACAGCCATTTTGCCTCCTTTATTCCACCAATATCACAATGACGATAACCGCTATTTATCCCAAATTCACCTCACTATTTTACACCTAATCAAATCACCGCAACAAGCTATTAGACACTTGATATTTATAGCATAATCTGATGAAAAATAACGTTTGTTTTAAATCTCCCGATATAAATGACGCCGCAAAAATAAATTGATTGCGTACTTAAATTACCTCTATTTTTAAAATAATCATTCAGCCATAAATCGCCCATTGGTAAAAAGAAAAAGTTACTGTTAAAATAAACCACTCTCTTTGATTGCAAAGGACTCTCACGATGAACATTCCATTTTGCTTACCCGAAAATATTACCCCCGAAATTTTTTTGCAAGATTATTGGCAGAAACAACCGCTTGTGATCCGCAACGGCTTACCGCAAATTGTCGGTTTATTTGAACCGGCGGATATTATCGAGCTAGCACAACAAGAGGACGTTACCGCCCGCCTGATCCGCACCGATATAGGCGAAAACGGCGAAAAATGGTCGCTCAAACGCAGCCCGCTAAGCGACAGCGATTTCCAAAACTTGCCGGCACAATGGTCTGTTCTCGTGCAAAATCTGGAACAATGGTCTCCGGAATTAGGGGCATTGTGGCAAGCCTTCGGCTATATTCCGCAATGGCAACGGGACGATATTATGGTGTCTTATGCACCGAAAGGCGGTTCGGTCGGTCGCCATTATGATGAATATGACGTGTTCTTAGTGCAGGGTTACGGTCATCGCCGCTGGCAATTAGGCAAGTGGTGTGATCCCAGCACCGAGTTCAAGCCCAACCAGCCAATCCGTATTTTTGACGATATGGGAGAGCTGATTTTTGATGAAGTGCTTGCGCCAGGCGATGTGCTGTATGTGCCGTCCCGCCTGTCGCACTATGGCGTGGCACAGGACGACTGCCTCACTTTCTCATTCGGCTTACGTTTTCCAAATGCCGCGGACTTACTGGAAAACCTATGTAAAACCCTTGAGCATCAAAGCGAGAGTTTACCGACCTCACAATTCACCCTACCATTTCGGCTTTCACCTGCCGAGCAGTCGAACGGCTTGCTCGATCCGCAAATGGTTGCACGCCTCAAACAGCAACTCATTGCGTTATTACAACACGCCGAACAATTTGATGCGCTCTTTACCCACAGCGTTGCCACCGCCGTCAGCGCCCGCCGCTACGAACAACTAACGGAGGACAATGCGTTCTATCCGGACGAGGTGCAAGAAATACTGGAAGCGGGCGGCTGGATTCAGCAAGATGCCAACGTCAAAATTGTCTATACGGACAATCCGCAGCGGGTGTATGTCAACGGCGAGTGGATTGACGAACTTAACGAAGCCGAAGCGACATTATTGATTAGAATAGCCAATGGCGATGCGATTTCGTGGAATAAATTGGCTGCCCAAGCGGAAAATCAGGATCAACTCGAACTACTGCTCGACAGCCTGTGCGATTGGCTGGATAACGGCTGGCTGATCTTAGAAGAAGCGGAATAAATCCGACTTGCTATCCGCAAGCGGTCTGTTTCCCCCTTTATTCTGCAAAAAACAATAATATACCGTCAGGCGCTGTCGCAGTGCCTGATTTAACCGCTTAAATACTGCTCTTGGGAATGGTGTTTTAATATCCGATATGCTTGGGCAGTACCAATTTTTGCGTATTCCTCTAGCATAGCTAACGGTCTAATTATCCGCCATACCTTTTTACAAAAAAATCCTGAAAACCCACCGCTTGTATTCGAAATTTACTTAAAAATCACTGACTTAATAAGATTAATTCTCACTACCCTTGTATTAGCCGAAAAATTTTTTGAGGTAGATCACAAAATGAAATTTTTTATGTTAATAATTTGTAAAAAACGATTATAAAGTGGCGGAAATAGTGGCAAAATAGTCGCACTTTTAAGTGATACATTTTTCTTTCCCGAGGAGGAAATCGTGCAAACTGTCAATGTTGATGTTGCAATTATGGGCGCCGGTGGCGGCGGTTTACGGGCTGCGATTGCGGCAGCGGAAGCTAATCCTAATTTAAAAATTGCTTTAATTTCAAAAGTTTACCCGATGCGTAGCCATACGGTTGCCGCAGAAGGCGGCGCAGCAGCAGTCATCAAAGATACGGATTCTTATGATAAACACTTCCACGATACCGTTGGCGGCGGCGACTGGCTGTGCGAACAAGATGTGGTGGAATATTTTGTTGAGCATTCGCCGGTTGAGATGACGCAACTTGAGCGTTGGGGCTGCCCGTGGAGCCGTAAAGATGACGGTGATGTGAACGTACGCCGTTTCGGAGGAATGAAGATTGAGCGGACGTGGTTCGCCGCCGATAAAACCGGTTTCCACTTATTGCACACGCTCTTCCAAACCTCGATCAAATACCCGCAAATTATCCGTTTTGACGAACATTTCGTGGTCGATATTTTAGTCGATGAAGGTCAAGCTCGTGGTTGTGTGGCAATGAATATGATGGAAGGTACTTTCGTGCAGATCAATGCCAATGCGGTAGTCATTGCAACCGGCGGCGGTTGCCGTGCTTATCGTTTCAACACTAACGGCGGCATTGTTACCGGCGATGGTTTATCAATGGCGTATCGCCACGGTGTGCCTCTGCGTGATATGGAATTTGTGCAATACCACCCGACCGGCTTACCAAACACGGGCATTTTGATGACCGAAGGTTGTCGCGGTGAAGGTGGTATTTTGGTGAACAAAGACGGCTATCGTTACCTGCAAGACTACGGTTTAGGACCGGAAACGCCAATCGGCAAGCCGGAAAACAAATATATGGAATTAGGCCCTCGTGATAAAGTGTCTCAAGCGTTCTGGCAAGAGTGGCGTAAAGGCAATACCCTAAAAACCGCAAAAGGTGTGGATGTTGTGCATCTTGATCTGCGTCATTTAGGTGAAAAATATCTGCACGAGCGTTTACCGTTTATTTGCGAGTTAGCCAAAGCGTATGAAGGGGTTGATCCGGCAAAAGCACCAATTCCTGTGCGTCCGGTCGTTCACTATACAATGGGCGGGATTGAAGTCGATCAAAAAGCGGAAACCAATATCAAAGGTCTGTTTGCGGTCGGTGAATGTGCTTCTTCAGGTTTACACGGTGCAAACCGTTTAGGATCTAACTCATTAGCAGAATTAGTGGTATTCGGTAAAGTCGCCGGTGAAATGGCGGCACAGCGTGCCTTAGAAGCCGCACCTCGCAACCAAGCGGTGATTGATGCTCAAGCACAAGATGTGTTAAACCGTGTCTATGCGTTAGCCCGTCAGGAAGGTGAAGAATCTTGGTCTGAAATTCGTAACGAAATGGGCGACTCAATGGAAGAAGGTTGCGGTATTTACCGTACCCAAGAGAGTATGGAAAAAACCGTGGCAAAAATTGCCGAGTTAAAAGAGCGTTACAAACGTATCCGTGTGAAAGACAGTTCCAGCGTCTTTAATACCGATTTACTCTACAAAATTGAATTGGGCTATATCCTTGATGTTGCACAATCCATCTCGTCCTCTGCCCTTGATCGTAAGGAGTCCCGTGGGGCTCACCAACGTTTAGACTATGTGGAACGTGATGACGTAAACTATTTAAAACACACCCTTGCTTACTATAATGCGGACGGTGCGCCAACCATTAAATACAGCGATGTGAAAATCACCAAATCGCAACCGGCAAAACGGGTATATGGTGCGGAAGCCGAAGCACAAGAAAAAGCAGCAAAGGAGTAACAGACGATGACAAACCAAAATAAAATGACGGTGGAAGTGCTTCGTTATAATCCTGAACAAGATAACGAACCGTTCTTAACCAAATATGAAGTTCCTTACGATAGCCAAACCTCGCTCTTAGATGCCCTTGGCTATATTAAAGATGAATTAGAACCCGAACTGTCTTATCGCTGGTCTTGCCGTATGGCGATCTGCGGCTCTTGCGGAATGATGGTAAACGGTAAGCCGAAATTGGCGTGTAAAACGTTCTTGCGGGATTACAGTGGCTATATGCGTATTGAACCGCTTGCCAACTTCCCGATTGAGCGGGATTTGGTGGTGGACTTAAGCCACTTTATCGAAAGCCTTGAGTCCATCAAACCTTATATTATTGATAACAAAGCCCCTGAGCTTGACGGCAACCCGCATCCGTCTGCCGAACTGGCGAAAAGTCGAACCAAACAAACGCCTGCACAGTTGGAAAAATACCGTACCTTCTCAATGTGTATCAACTGCGGCTTGTGCTACGCTGCCTGTCCGCAATTCGGCTTAAATCCGGAATTTGTCGGCCCGGCTGCGCTTACCCTTGCTCACCGCTACAATTTGGATAACCGTGATAACGGTAAAGCAGAGCGAATGAAGATCATCAACGGTAAAAACGGCGTATGGAGCTGTACCTTTGTCGGCTACTGTTCCGAAGTCTGTCCGAAACACGTTGGGCCGGCTTCTGCGGTAAACCAAGGTAAGATCGAAAGTGCAAAAGATTATGTTTTTGCAATGCTCAAATTGCAGAAATAAGGAGAAAGTAAAATGACAACAGTAGCAAGTAAACGCAAAAAATATGTGCGTGAAGTCAAACCGACTTGGTGGAAAAAGTTAGATTTTTACAAGTTCTATGTGCTGCGTGAGAGTACCGCCGTACCGACTATCTGGTTCTGTCTGGTACTGTTCTACGGTTTAGTCTGTTTGGGTAACGGCAATTTCGGCACGACCTTTGTCGGCTTTTTACAAAATCCGTTAGTGATCATCTTAAACATTATCACCTTAGGAGCGATGTTACTCAACAGTTTTACCTTCTTTGGTATGGCGCCTAAAATGATGAATGTGATCGTTAAAAACGAACGTATTGATGTTCAATTAGTGTCTCGTATCTTTTGGGGCATCACCGCATTCGTCAGCCTGCTAGCATTAATTTTAGTATAGGGAGCAAACAATGGATAAACAAAACCCAGCCCGTTCAAACGAACCTGCCGTTTGGCTACTCTTCGGCGCAGGCGGTGCGATCAGTGCCGTATTTTTCCCTGTTTTAGTGTTAATCTTGGGCTTTTTACTGCCGTTTGGCTTGGTAACACCGGATAACATTATTGCCTTTTCACAAACGTGGATCGGCAAATTAGCTATCCTCGCTCTACTTATTTTCCCTATGTGGTGTGGTATGCACCGTGTACACTTAGGTTTGCACGATTTCAAAATTCACGTGCCGGCAGGAGGATGGATTTTCTACGGACTATCCGCTCTTTATAGCGTATTAGTGATTTTTGCGGTCATTAACCTATAATTAACCGCTTACCAAAAGGCTATTTTCTCCAGCGGAAAATAGCCTTTTTTCATTTATGCTGAACTTATCATTTAATCGCCAGTCAGATTAGGCAACCAATGGTAACAATGTTATCAATATTTTCTATGAGGATCTCAAAATGAAATTACTTAAATCTCTCTTTGCCGTTAGCCTTGCCACTACCTTATCGCTTAGTGCGGTTGCCGAAACGGCTGCCCCTTTAACGCAAGCGAAAGACAGTATGATGAATACCGTCAGCGAAACAAAAGCGGCGGCGAAAACAATGATGACGGATACCGTTTCCGATATGAAAAGCGGGGTGATGAACAAAGCCGCCTCCGCTAAATCTGACGCAACGCAAGCGGTACAATCCGTTAAAAATGTTGCAAAAGAGAAAGCGACAAAGATGAAATCCGATGCAATGACACAAGCCAATCACACCCAAAACGGTTTGAGCGAAAAAATGTCCGCAACGAAAGCAAAAGCGGAAAAAACAATGGCTTCAGCTCAAAAAGCCACTGTTGAAAAAGCGAATGATGCCAAAGCGAAAGCAAAAAATGCAGTCAGCTCCGCCAAAAACACCGCCACGGAAAAAGTGGAGGCAGCGAAGTCGGCAATCGGTCGTACAGGCAAAATTAACATCAACAAAGCCGATGCCAAAACCTTACAAAATTTAACCGGTATTGGCGAGACAAAGGCACAAGCGATTATTGATTACCGTGCTAAACACGGTAAAATCAAAAACTTAACCGAACTTTCAAAAGTATCCGGTATCGGTGAAGCGACATTAGAGAAAATTAAATCTTCTATCAGCTTCTAATCTCCCTTGCATTTAATGACGGCAACTTCAGGTTGCCGTTTTAATTTTAAACACAATGTTTTTTAACCGAATACTACGCCATTTCATCATCGCGGCTTGCGTATATTGCAGTTTTAACCCGCCTGCTTCTGCGCAAAACCACACACAATGTATCCAAACGACGACCCAAGACCGCTATATTCACATTGCAAAAATCGATTTACGCTGCCCGCAGCTTGAATTGATCGGCTCACAATCGGTGGATAAAGGCACAACCGTTTCCGCTTTCGCCGCCAAATATCAAACCAATATCGCAATCAATGCCAATTTTTATTGGAAAGATTTTACCCCTATCGGACTGGTGATTACCGACTACAAAAAAATCTCAAAATATGGCGATGTGCGTGCTCGGGTGGTTTTCGCCTGCGATGACCAAAACCATTGTATGATTGAACCGAAAAATCAGGTCGCTAAAATAAATCCCAAATGGCGTATCGCCATTTCAGGCTGGCATTACTACAACACCAAAACAGGAAAGTTTGAATGCGCCGCCAGCGACAAAATCGGCTGCTCACAGTCTATCTTTTTCGACAAACACCCCCGCACAATGCTCGGGTTAGACGAAAAACGGCAACTGCTCTATTTAGTGGTGGTCGAAGGGCGACAACTGGCATTTCGAGGAATGACCCTTGACGAGTTAGCGCAGTTAGCCGAACGTTTAACGCTCACAGCAGCGATCAACTTAGACGGCGGTGGCAGCAGTACAATGGTACTCGATCGCAAGCGGTTATCTGATCTGCCTTTTTTGCAAACTCAAGAGCGTGCCGTGTCCAATCATTTTGGGGTAAAACTAAAACGGGATCAGTAATGATGCCACCAACTTGCCAACCCTATCACCGCAGCGAAAACAGTCAGCCAAACCAAGTGTAATTTAACGCTTTTACGGTTAATCTCTTGGTTGGCAAGGCGGCGTTGTTCTAATAATTGACGATAACGGGCTAAATCGGTTTCGTGAAAGGAAAAGCCACAGTGGGGGCATAGTTTCGCCGTTTGGCTGATTTTCCGGCGGCATTCGGGACAATGATGTAGTGCCATAGCTTACCCTATTTAATCAGACACAATAGCCGCTCGACAAACTGCGCCGGATTATCAAGGTGTGCGTTATGCCCTGCGTTGTCAATGAGCTGATAGGATAGACTGTATTTTTGGGCAAGTCGGCGAAATTTGCTATCCCGCTCGCCCACGATAAAATAGATCGGTCGTTCGGCGCTTTGTAGTTGTTCGGCATAGAATGGCTGCTTTGCCAAGCTGGTCGCCCGCAACATTTTGGCGATCGATCTGCCGTGATTGATTTGTCGTTTTTTGATAACTTCCACCCGCTTGCACGGGGATAAATCGGTAAATACCGGCTGTTGATACCAATCATTCAGCACATTTTCAAGGGCTTCCGTTTCAAAACGGGCTGCCCAGCGGCAATCATTGTGCCAACGGTCTTGCTTGTCCGTTTCGGTTTCCAAGCCGATATTCGTCCCTTCTAATATCACTCCACACAAGTGAGGCATAGATTGGGACAGGCATAAATCCAACGCGGCACGCCCGCCTAACGAGTAACCGACCAACCAAAACGGCTGATCGCCGATGAGTTGGTTCAAGGTTGTCGCCAACTCGGCTCGTAGGCTCGAAAAATCCTGACACTCAACCGAACGGCTGTTGCCGTGAAAACAGAGATCTAGGGTAAGCGGTCGGATATGCGGGAAAGTTTGCAAACGGGTGATAATCGCCGCCCAATCCTGCTGTGAGCCGAGCAGCCCGTGCAAAAAAACCACGGGCATTCCGCTTTCACCGTGCCACTGATAGGCTAACATTAGTCGATCGAAGCTCGTGAGATCTGCTCAAGCAACGATTTATACAGGGTGCTGCCTTCGTGATCGTTCACCTTGATTTCTACAATCGTTACGCCCTTGCGGATATAGGCTTGCTTCAATTTCGTACCTAAATCCGCCCAAGTGTAAGGACGCAGATACTCGATACCGAACATTGTCGCTATTTGTGAAAATTCTAGATTATGCGAAAGACGGTAGAACTTATCCTTCACTTTCGGCTCAACCGGCAACATATCGAAAATCGCCCCGCCGTTATTATTAATCACAAATAAAAGGGTCGGTTGGCTGATTTGGCGTAGCAACGCCATTGAGTTGAGATCGTGCAACGCCGAAATATCGCCAATGATTCCCACAGTCGGCACGCCTGAGCCTTTTGCCACGCCCGCCAATGTCGCAATCAAGCCGTCGATACCGCTCGCTCCACGGTTAGTGTAAACGGGATAGCCCTCCGGCAATTTACACAATGCGTCCACTAAACGTACAAACAGACTGTTCCCCAAAAAGAGATTGCCGTTTGCCGGCAGGATATGCTCGATATGGTGAGCGAGGGAGGCTTCGTTTAAATTTGCCCCCACTTGCTGCTCAATAAAGCCGGCACAGAATTGCGACAGCGCAAGCGGTTCAAGCAGCCACGGTTTTTGGCGAAGCGGCGGGTGGACACGGGTGAAATGGTGCGCTTTAGCAACAAAACGGGTTTGCGGGTGAGCGTAAGGATTGAGGTAGTCTTGGGATTGCTCCACCAACCAAAACTCCCCTTTAAACGCCTCAAGGAATTGATTTACCCGTTTGCTGACAATTTGCGAGCCGAACTGAATCACAATATCCGCCTGCAATAAACGCTGCTCGACGGTTTTATTCGATAACCATACGTCCGCATACGGCAGGCTGGCATCAATGCCCGACTGCACATCGCTGATTAAGCACCAACCGAGCGTTTCCGCCCACATTTTTAGCCCCATTCCCTGCTCTAACGGCAACTTACCGACCACCACAACGCCCCGTTTGGTGCGCCAATAGTCCCAATTTTCGTGCATTAACACATCTTTTTGGGTTGGCTGGCGGTCAATCCACTTCATTTGCGGCTGATTGAGCCAACGTTGGATCGGGTTGAGCCAACTATCCGTGTCGATTGCCGCTTCGTCCGCCTCATATAACGGCTCGGCAAACGGGGCATTGAAGTGTAAAACGCCGCCTTTTTCCGCTTGTTCGCCGCACGCTTGCCCCAGTGTCGCAATTAACCAATTGGCACTGAAATCCTTGCTCGGCTTCGGTAAGTTAAGCTGTGCCACCGGATAATTGCCGAATATGCGTTGCTGATCTATCGCTTGGTTTGCCCCGCAGCCAATCAGCTCGGGCGGACGGTCAGCGGACAGTACAATTAATTTCTGATGGGTTAAACTCGCCTCAATCACCGCCGGGAAAAGATTTGCCACCGCTGTGCCGGACGTTACAATAATCGCCACCGGATCGTGAGTGGATTGCGCTAAACCGAGCGCAAAAAAGCCTAATCCCCGCTCGTCAAAATGGCTATGACACTCTGCCAAGCCTTGTGCTTTTAGGCGGAGTGCCTCAAGGGTGAGCGGGGTGGAACGTGAACCGGGAGCAATACAAAAATGTTTGACACCGTAGCGAATCAATGCCGTTAGCACGACTTTCGCCCAAGTTCGATTAAAAGTACTGATAGTCTTCATTCTAAACGTCCGATATTCTGTTCTGTTTTCATCTACAAGCGGTCAGATTGTAGCAAATATTTGCAATAGCCCCTAGTAATGAACGTATTTCTACCTATAATAGCTTGATTTTTTCATTAAAAATGGCATAGAGAGCTAAAAATGACGCTAATTATCCGCCAACTTGGCGTGCAGGACTACCAACACGTTTGGCATCAAATGCAAGAGTTTACCGATCATCGCACCGCGGATACGCCCGATGAAATTTGGTTGGTCGAACACCCGCCGGTGTTCACGCAAGGTTCGGCGGGCAAGCCGGAACATTTGCTCAACCCGACCAATATCCCCGTAGTTCAATCGGATCGTGGCGGACAGATCACCTATCACGGTTTGGGTCAGCAAATTATGTATGTGTTGATCGACATCAAACGCCATAAGGCAAACGGCAGTGATCTGAATGTGCGCCAGCTCGTTACTGCCCTAGAGCAATCGGTGGTGAAAACCTTAGCAGATTACGGCATCGAGGCTTACCCTAAACCCGATGCGCCCGGCGTCTATGTGGACGGTAAAAAAATCTGCTCGCTTGGGCTAAGAATCCGCAAAGGTTGCTCTTTTCACGGCTTGGCACTGAATATTCAAATGGATCTCAGCCCCTTTAGTCATATCAACCCCTGCGGTTATGCCGGTTTGGAAATGTGCCAATTAGCGGACTTTATCCCTCACGAACAGGCGAGATGTGAGCAAGTCGCCCCGAAATTGGTTCATTACTTTACCCAAATTCTCGGTTATAATGCCCAACAAATTATTAACAAATAGGAATACAAAATGGGTACACCTTTTAAAATGGAACGTGGCGTTAAATATCGTGATGCCGCTAAAACGTCCATTATTCCCGTTAAAAATATCGATCCTGACCAAGAATTACTTAAAAAACCGGAATGGATGAAAATTAAATTGCCGGCAAATTCGGCAAAAATCCAAAGTATTAAAAACGGAATGCGCCGCCACGGCTTACACTCGGTGTGTGAAGAAGCCTCTTGCCCGAACTTACACGAGTGTTTTAATCACGGCACGGCAACCTTTATGATTATGGGTGCGATTTGCACCCGCCGTTGTCCGTTCTGCGATGTGGCGCACGGCAAGCCGTTACCTCTCGACCAAGACGAACCACGCAAGTTGGCGGAAACCATTCAAGATATGAAGCTCAAATATGTGGTGATCACCTCAGTGGATCGGGACGATTTACCCGATCGGGGCGCAGGGCATTTTGTCGCGTGCGTGCGTGAAATTCGGGCGATCAATCCGGGGATCAAAATTGAAATCCTTGTGCCGGACTTCCGTGGCAGAATTGAACAAGCGATTGACATTCTCAAACAAAATCCGCCGGATGTGTTCAATCACAACTTGGAAAACGTGCCACGCTTGTATAAAGAAATCCGACCGGGTGCGGATTATCAATGGTCGTTGAAATTATTGAAAGAATTTAAAGCGGTTTTCCCCGACATTCCGACAAAATCGGGCATTATGGTCGGTCTAGGCGAAACCAACGAAGAAATTCTCGCCGTTATGCAAGATTTGCGGGATCACGGTGTAACAATGCTCACCCTTGGGCAATATTTGCAGCCGAGCCGCCATCACTTGCCGGTCGCCCGCTATGTTCACCCGACGGAATTTGATATGTTCCGTGAAAAAGCCAACGAAATGGGCTTTGAACACGCCGCCTGTGGCCCGTTCGTCCGTTCCTCTTACCACGCCGATCTGCAAGCAAGCGGTGGGTTAGTCAAATAATATTGCATATAAAATCGACTATTTAAAAAATGCAGGGGCGTACTGCGTACGCCCATAATTAAACCAAACGACCAAATAAAATCACTATTTGGTAAAAGAAACGGGCGGATTTGCTGATTTTATCGCTTATCCGCCCGCTTGTTTTAGTACTTAATTAGAGTTTTGCTGCCAACATCGCCTCCAATTTCTCTTGGTCGATCGCAAATTTGCGAATACCTTCCGCTAATTTTTCGACCGCCATTGGATCTTGGTTATGTTCCCAATAAAATTCCGCTTCCGTCATCGGTGCCGGACGAACTTTCACTTCGCCGTTAAAGGCGAGTTTACGCACAAGCGGAGCATCACTTTCTTGTAAGGCTTTTAATAATGCCGGCGCAATGGTTAAACGGTCGCAACCGGCCAGCTCGGTGATTTCACCGGCATTCCGGAAACTTGCGCCCATTACCACAGTATTATAACCGTACTGTTTGTAATAGTTATAGATGGAGGTAACGGAAACCACCCCCGGATCTTCTGCCGGTGCGTACTCTTTTTGATCACTGTTGGCTTTATACCAATCTAAAATACGGCCGACAAACGGCGAAATCAGATAAACGCCCGCTTCAGCACAAGCACGGGCTTGCGCTTGGGAGAAAAGTAAGGTGAGGTTACAGTTAATCCCCTCTTTTTCAAGCTGCTCTGCCGCTTTGATCCCCTGCCAAGTGGACGCAATCTTAATTAAGATACGGTCGTTACTAATACCCGCTTCATTATATAGCGCAATCAATTTCCGTGCTTTTGCAATGGTTTTTTCCGTGTCGTAAGAGTAACGCGCATCAACCTCTGTGGAAATTCGCCCTTTCACCACTTTTAAAATTTCTAAACCGATATTGACTGCCAATTTATCTTCCGCATCAATCAGTTTCTGGGCTTTATCATCGCTTTTAGCTTTGGCGTATGCGACCGCTTCATCAATTAAAGGGGCATATTGTGGCAGTGCCGATGCACTCAAAATCAGAGAAGGGTTGGTGGTAGCATCTTCCGGCAGGTAGGTTTTGATCGCATCAATATCACCGGTATCGGCAACCACAACGGTCATTTCTCTTAAAGCATCAAGTTGGTTCATAATCGTTCCTTAACTAAAATGAAGTAAAAAGTCCCCGTATAATAACAGCAACTTGCGTCATAAAATAGAACGAATTTTGTGAACTAGATCACATTTTTTGAAATTAGCCCGCAGGGTTGCCTGCTGCGATTTTATCGCTTGAATGGTATGGTACTATTTTTGTGCATCTACTGCTTCTAATGCGCGTAGTGCATAGGTATAAGCCGCACCTGCATTTAATGCAATCGCTGTTGCTAATGCACCGGCGATTTCGCTTTCCGTTGCACCGGCTTTTGCCGCTTCTTCTGCGTGAACGCTGATGCAGCTTTCACAACGGGTGGTAATCGCAACCGCAAGGGCGATTAATTCACGGGTTTTTAAATCCAATGCTTCTGCGGCAGCCGCTTGTCCTAACGCTTTATAAGCTTCCAACATTTTCGGGTGTTTTTTGCCTAACTCGCCGAACGATTTTTTAACGTGTGCGGTATGTTCCGGCCAATTTGTAAATGCCATTGTCGTGCTCCTATGGAAATGATTGTTGAAAAACGCTGTTATTATTGCGACTTTTTCAGTATATTTCTCGCCAAATCGTTTCATTTTTTCGTCAATTTGTTATGGATATTTTAGATAAACTGATTTCGCTTGCCCAATTATCCGGCAAAGTCAATGTAAAATGTGAGTTTGGCGGTCAGTGGGCCGTTGCACATTCCGCTCGAGCCGGACAAGGCATTGTGCATATCGTTACGCAAGGCAGCGGCTATGTCAGGCTCGCCAATCAAGCCCAGAGCCGCCTTGTTAAGCAGGGGGATATCCTGTTTTTCCCCCGTTCTAGCGAACATATTTTAAGCTATGCCAGCCACTGTGCAAATTGTGAGACTTATCCGACCGCTTACACCCAAGGGGCGTTTGAGGTGAAAAAAATCGGGCAGCAGGCAGATTTCGGGCTATTTTGCGCCCATTTTTACTACGATCCGCACGCTGAATTGATTAAAAGCCTGCCCGATGTGATTTTTTTACGGCTCGAACCGCAGAATTTTACCTGCTTTGTCGAGTTGCTCAATCAAGAAGCCGAGCGAGAATTGATTGGTTCAAGCACCGTAGTCAATGCCCTGTCTAACGTGCTGCTGACGTTGATTTTACGCACCTATTTGGCGCAATCGGACAATCAACCGACGGGGCTACTGAAAGGCTGGCAGGATAAGCGTTTGAAAGGCGTACTCAATGCCATTATGGCGGAGCCGGAAAAACCGTGGCTAATCGACAATATGATAGAAACTGCGCACTTATCCCGCTCTCAGCTTATTCGGCTATTTAAGCAGCATTTGTCGGTCAGTCCCCACGTATTTTTACACCGTATCCGGCTGCAAAAAGCCGCAATGTTGCTCAAACAAAATGCCGATTCCGTGCTAACGATAGCGCTTGCAACCGGTTTTCAGTCGGAAACGCATTTTGGTAAAGCCTTTAAAAAATACTATGGCATTACTCCCAGTCAGTACCGGAAGCAAGCGGTGAGCGACAACTCAAAGTAATTCCCACGGCACCACATTGCAAAAAAGCGGTGGTAACCCACCGCTTGTTCATATTATTCATTGAGTAGTGATATTGCTTGATTTTTAGCGCCTTTAAAATCCACCTTGCCACTGGCAAGCGTTGGGATTTCTTCTACCAAAAAGAGTTTGGACGGCTGCATTAACGGCGGAATATCTGCCGCTTTGATTTTCGCTGACAGCTCATCAAGGGAGTGCTCACTTTTCAGAAGCAATACAACCGCTTCGCCTTTTTTCTCATCCGGCACATTGACTGCCACAAACGCAGCGTGATCGGCAAGCACCTCACCTAGCAATTCCTCTACACTGCCCAAGCTGATCATCTCACCACCGATTTTGGCAAAGCGGGAATAGCGATCAACAATGCTGACAAAGCCATTTTCATCAATATGCCCCTTATCACCGGTTTTGTAATAACGGATACCGTCAATCTCGGCGATCGCTTCGGCGGTTTTCTCGTCATCATTGAGATAACCTTTCATCACCTGCCCGCCGCCAATCACGATTAACCCATCTTCATTTGTCGCCAATGGCGCAAGAGTGTCGGGGTCAACAATTTTTATAATCGTACCCGGCAATGCCATACCGACCGAGCCGACTTTGTTGAACGTGAGCGCTTTCAGGCTCTCTTTTTCTAAAACATTCGGCATATTCACCGCAGCAACCGGCGCAGTTTCCGTCGTACCGTAACCCTCGTAAATCTCTAAACCAAATTTAACACGGAACGCCTCTTTCACGTCCGATTTGAGTTTTTCCGCCCCGGCGACAACCATTCGGACGCTTTGAAACATTAACGGGTGTAGCTTTTTGTTTTTGGTATAAAGCCTGAAAAAGGTCGATGTGCCAAACAAAATCGTTGCACTATGACGCGCCGCCATTTTGCCGACTAATGCGCCGTCTGTCGGATCCGGCACACTCACCATTTTGATCCCCTCACACAGCGGTAATAATGTCGTAACCGTTAAGCCGAACGAGTGAAAAATCGGCAGTGAATTTAAAATCACGTCATTGCGTTTAAAATTCAACAACTCGCTGATTTGCTTAATATTTGTCAGCAGGTTTTTATGGCTTAGCTCAATCCCTTTCGGCTCGCCCTCACTACCACTGCTAAACAAAATGGTTGCCGTATCATTCAGCGAAACCGATTTGAAATAACGGGCTTTAATCCACCATTGCGGTGCAAGCAAGGCGGTAAACAGCGCGTGCAAGCGGGCGGTTTTACCGACTTTTTTACCAAGTTGCTCCGCCATTACCGCTTTATCCGCCAACAGTGCGTGATAATCAAACCCTTTTGCTGACAATTTCTCAAGAAATTTTTCTGACGTAATGACCCGCTCAATCCCCGCTTTTTGCAACGCAAGGGCGAGGCTTTGCTCGCTCAAGGTATAATTGAGATTTACCGGCACTTTACCGTTAATAAACAACGCCATATTGACGATCGCCCCGATGGATGAACTCGGCAACAACACCCCCACATTTTTTTGTGTCGGCAACGTTTTACGCAATAATCGACTAAACAGTAAAACCGCCGTCAAAAATTTGAGGTGCGTTAAATTCATTCCTTGGCTGTCTGCACAACACGGGCGGAATAAATTTGCCTTAGCGGTATCCAACCAACCGTGCATCAATGGTTGCTGGCGGCGGATAAAGGCCTCCCACGATGAAAAAGACAGTTCCACGACTTTCTGTTTCATCGCCACACGATCGATAAAGGTACGGATTGGCTTACCGAACGCCACTAAAATATCCCGTTTGCCACGCCGCTTGGTTAATGCTTTATAATATTGATCGGCACGGGAAAAACTTGAACCCCATAATCCCCGTAAGTAAAACGGCACAACGCACACTTCGTCCAACTCTTTAATCGCCAGTTCAAAGCCACGTTTAAATTCATTGATTTGCCCGTTGTAACTGATATGTCCCTCCGGAAAAAGCGCCACTACTTCGCCGTTAGCAAGCATTTCACGGATTTTTTCAATGGATTCTTTGCTTGACCCTGCGCCAATCGGAATCACTTTAAACCATTTTAAAAACCATTTGAGATACCATTTATTGTAAATACCACGGTACATCACAAATTTAATTGCTCGTGGGCTTGCCGCCTGCAAAACCAACCAGTCAATCCAGCTAATATGGTTGCCCAACAGCAATACGCCGCCGCTCTGCGGTAAATTTTTCAGCCCTTCAACGTTAAAGCGATAACCGGTTTTCAGAATCGGCAAGAGCAGCAAGCGGGTGAAAAGATGCGGAAGTTGGACAATCGCATAAAATGACCCGATCAAGCAGACAAAAGCGGCAAACAGTAACAGACCGGTGGTCGAAATATTGAGATAGACAAAGGCAATACTCAATAACAAAAAGCCGACCATTGCGATGTTTTGCGCAAAATTATTGCCCGCCATAATTTTGCCGCTGGTTTGCTCTGGGGCGAAATATTGAATCGTGGCATTCAGAGGGACGATAAACAACCCGCCGAATACCCCAAAGCCGAAAGAGCAGAGCGTCATCACCCAACTGCTACTAGAAGACGCCATTAACAAGACCGAACCGAAAATCCCTAACGCCCCAATCGGCACAATGCCGTGTTCAATATGGTGTTTCGACATCACACCGGCAAGGTAAGAGCCAATGATTAGCCCCACACCGCTCATTGCTAAAATACCTTGAATAATCAAGGCATTATCATCATTAAACATCGCCTTATAATGTGCCGGAAATGCCGCCACCAACACCTGCGAAATGCCCCAAAACACACTCAACCCCAAAATACTCAACCAAATATTTTTATTTTGGCGTAACAAGGCACTGTTTTGTTTGAGATAACCCAAGGTGAGATAAGTGTGCCATTCAAATCTGGCGGTAGCTGGCGGTTCGTGTTGGGCAAAATTCGGCAATCTGAAGGCACATATGGCTTCCAAGCTGCTGAAAACCACCAATAAACCCCCGATCACTGCCATACCGGAAAGCATTGTTGCCGGATCGCTCCCTGCCACATACAGGGATTCAAAGATAAATGAAAAGCCGAAAGAACTCAGCAAAATCGCCACAATCGTCAAGGCTTGGATCACCCCGTTCGCCTGCCCTAAATTTTCTGTGCCGACAATTCGCTTAATAATACTGTACTTCGCCGGTGAATAAATCGCACTCTGCGCCGCCAAAATCAGCGTCAGCAAAAATGCCATTTCAAACGCCCCCGCCAAATAGCTGACTAAAACCGCACCGCTGATAAAAATCGCCGCTACACTGGCAGTGCGGATCACTTTGGTCTGCGGGTATTTGTCGTTAATGAAACCGGAAGGGGAAAAGAGGAAGATAAACGGTAGGAGAATCATTGCATTAATCAGTGCGGTGAGTATCACGAGCGTGTCGCCGGTAAAACTTTTCAGCAAGACATTTTGAATCGTGATTTTGTGGGCTAAATCCACACTGGCGTTCAAAAATGCAATGGCGAGATAGGGCAAGAACCCTTTAATTTTGAGTAAACGCATTTTGCCTCCGTATTGGCTGCAAGCGGTCGGCAGAGGGCAAATTTTTGCACAAAACCAGCCAAATCCGACCGCTTACTCAACTATGAGTTTAATATTTCGGCAAACCAACCGTCCAGTTTGGCGGCTAATTTATCAATACCGATTTTATTTTGGGCGGAATAGGCTTCCACCTGCACATCACCTTGGAAAGGCAAAATCGCCTCCCGCACCATTTTAACCGTTTTGCTGCGTCCGCTTTGGCTGAGCTTATCCGCTTTCGTCAGCAGCAGTAAGACCGGCAACTCAGCGGAAACCGCCCATTCAATCATTTGCTGATCGAGATCTTTAAGCGGGTGGCGAATATCCATTAAGATCACCACTCCTCGTAAACATTGGCGTTTTTGCAAATATTCACCGAGGGAACGTTGCCACTGTAATTTCATCTGCTCCGGCACTGCGGCATAGCCGTACCCCGGCAAATCGACCAATTTACAGTTCGGTTCAACTTCAAACAGGTTGATGAGCTGCGTGCGTCCCGGTGTTTTTGAAGTACGAGCCAAGTTTTTTTGGTTGGTCAGCGCATTTAGCGCTGTGGATTTGCCGGCGTTTGAGCGTCCGGCAAAGGCAATTTCCACCCCGCTGTCTTCGGGCAAATGCCGAATATCCGGTGCGGAAGTTAAAAAGTGGGTTTTGTGATAATTTAATTTAATCTCTGACATAACGGTTTAATTTAACGTAAAAGAGAGTCCCCGCTCGCCGTAGCGATTTGGGTTTGGATCGCCGGCAAAAACACCCCATTCCAGCAAGAGCATCGTGCCGATAAACACCGGCATCAATACGCCCAGTAGCCACGCCATTGTGCCTTGTGCCGCAAGGGATACCCCATAGCAAACGAGCGGCACAACCAACATCAGCAATGCTTTAGCGGAGCGGTTACGGTCGTGTAAGCGTTTGATGATCACCGCCGCTAAGCTATATGCCGAAAGCAACAACGGCACGGCACTCAACACACTGAAAGCGGTCGGATCAAACATAAAATTTGCAAATAGCAATAAAAACAGAAAATTGATGCCGAAGCCAATCCAAAATCCTTGCCGATTTAGGCGACCGCGGAAGGAAAAGAGCGCACTGTACCAAATCATTAATTTTTTTCCAAAATATGTAAGTATTCAACCGTTTTAACATCTTTATATTTTCTTGTATTATCTGCCTTAAAACGTTGATATTCTTGTTCAACGAAATCATATCTTCCATACAAGGAACATATCTCTCTTATTTCATTCAAAGAAAGTATACCTTCATTATTATAACTAATAAAAATATATTTAAAATTTGCATTTTCAATAAGCTCTTTAAAAGCTAAATAAGCTTCATTCTTTTGACAAAACCTTGAACGAGTATAATTCCTTAAACCTGTTTTACCAATAGGTTCAAAATAATCATATTTTGCAATAGTATTTAGCAAATGGTAATTAGCTCCATATTGCCTAGTATTATAAGGGGGATCTAAATACAGGATATCACCTTCAATACTCTTAATTAACTGATTACTATCCTGATTATATATTTCGGTTTCACATAATGATTCATCAAATTTTGCAGGTTGTAATACAAGATCTTTTTTTGCTGTATGTTTCAAACTTTTTAAATAAGCTCCATATACTGAAGCAGTATTTGCATGTTTATCCGCACTTTCTAATAAAGATGCCAAACAAAAATAATAAATATCATCAGAAATATCTTTATTTAGATAAAGCATTTTAATATTCGATCTTATTTGATCTATTTTCCTTCCATTTGATTCTGAGAAATACAATCTCTTTGCAATACCATTTTCACTATACTGATTAAATATGAAATGAGTATTTAAATTAGATTTATTACTCTCAATAAAATCAAATAAATCAAAATAATCTATTATTTTATTATTTCCAATATAATTGCGATTTAATATATAGCTATAATATTCTATATCATTTGAAATAATTTTTTTTACTTGAGTTTTTAAACTAGAACCAATAATTCCTGTTCCTGCAAATAACTCACAAAATACCTTATTATCAAAATTGCCAACAGTATCTTTTATAGTTGAAATAATAAACTGCGATAGTTTATTTTTAGAACCAATATAATTCATTATTATAAATCATTTCCAAGTAAGATAACAAATGCTTCTGTTTTATATGTTTTTTTACCTAACACTTTATGGGAATATTTAAATGTAATTGAATAAGGTGTCTTCAATTTATTCTTTTCAAGAATACTCTTAATTTTTATTGGTTCAACATCTTCATCTAAATAAACAATAAATAATCTAGGCTCTTGCCCAAATCTTCCTTCATCCTGATAGGTATAAAGGTATTCTGCTACCTTTTCAGGATGGTTTATTGCTATATCTCTCCAATTCTCCCCAAAATCACGCTTAAATTCATTTGTAGGGCTTTTTGATACTTTTTGGTCAAAGCGAACACCATCAATAAAAAAATCTAAACCTCTTGAATGATGCAATGTTGGAATAACATTTTCATTATTTAAAAAAATCATAGTTTCTAAATAATCATTTCTTTCAGTATTAATTTCTTTAATTCTTCTATACCTTACTGCTGCTGTTTTTACTTTACTATCTTTTATGTCTCTTGAGTCAGTAGATGAATTTATATGTTGAACAAAATTATCAAATTGCCCTTGAGAAAAAGGCCATTCCACATTACCAAAACCTAAATTAACCCATTCAGATAATAAAACTTTTATATTATCCTCCCCTAATTTGCCTTTTTGATATTTAGGAGTTGATTCAAAAATCTGACGAATAACTTTATAGGCTTTGTTATATTCCCAATGTTTAACAATCAATTCATAAGCATCATTAGCTTTTTCTACTTTTTCGTTAATACCCAATAACCTTAAGAAATCAATTGCATTTCTTTGATTCCCAAAGATCTTCTTAACAAGATCTTGATCAATTCTTTTTCTAATATCAATAGCACTCATTTTTACTCCTTTTATCTGAACAATTGCGTAATAAATTAGGGATCAATATATTACTGCAACGCCTTTTCAATTTTTTCAAACAGATCCCGTGCGAGATTATCCAGCCCTTTCAAACGCTCTAAACCACGGCGCATTAGGGTTTGACGCTGATTATCATAACGGGAAAGTTTAATCAGTGGTTCAATCAAGCGGGAAGCGACCTGCGGGTTACTGCTGTTAAGCTGAATCAGAATATCCACGAGGAAGCGGTAGCCTGAGCCGTCAATAGCGTGGAATGCCCTTGGATTTTGAGCGGCAAATGCGCCCACTAATGCACGCACACGGTTCGGATTTTTAAAGTTAAAACTTGGGTGCCCGAGCAAGTGTTTTACGACCTCCAGCACATTCTGATCCGGACGGGTCGCTTGCAGGGCGAACCATTTGTCCATTACCAAGCCGTCGTGTTGCCATTTTTGTTCAAAATCGGCTAACAGGCTGTCTCGGCAAGCAAGCTGCGCTTTTGTTGCTGCATTCAGCGCTGCCAATGTATCAGTCATATTATCCGCTTGATGATAATGTTTATAGACGAGATTATTGCCTAAATCGGTGAAAGCGAGGTAAGACAAGCACACGTTACGGAACGCCCGTTTCGCCATATCGTCCGCCACAACTCGATATTCCGGCAACTTATGCTGGTTATAGGCGACAATTAAGCGGTCCTTAAGTGCCTCGGCAATCGCCGTCTGCATAAAATGACGCACCACGGCGATCCCCTGCGGATCAATAATGTTGAAGCTCTCCGCAAATTCCGTCTCTTTCGGCAGCGTGAGGGTTAAAGCCGCCAATTCGGGATCTTGATGAGCGTTGTCCAGCACAATAGTCAGTGCGGACAGCAAGCCGTCCGAAAACAGCATTTCTTCGCCCTGCTGATAACGGTTGAGGTTCGTTTTTAGTTCATTGGTAAAGAGGGTCTGTGCCGCGTCCCAGCGGATAAATTCATTCTCCGCATAGCTTAATAACGTTATCAGTTGCTCGGTGGTATAGTTATAATCCAAACGCACCGGTGCGGAGAAATCGCACAACAACGCCGGCACGGGGCGTTGCGGCACATTGTGAAATTCAAAGGTTTGATGCTCGTTAGTAATATCCAACACATCACTGACGCTGGCAATTTCATATTGAAGTTTGATTTTTTTGCCGTCTTGACCGTACAACGCCACCTTGAGCGGAATATGCAAATTCACTTTTTCCACTTGGTCGGCGGTCGGGCGGGTTAATTGTGAAATCGTTAAGCGGTAGGCTTGACGTTTTTCATCATATTCATCGCTGACGGTCAATTCCGGCGTGCCGGACTGGCTATACCAACGGCGGAATTGGGTTAAATCCACACCGGACGCACGTTCCATCGCAGAGACAAAATCCTCGCACGTTGCCGCTTTGCCGTCATTTTCGGCAATATAAAGCTGCATACCTTTTTGGAATTTCGCCTCGCCTAATAGAGTGTGGATCATTCTGATGACTTCTGCCCCTTTCTCATACACAGTAACCGTGTAGAAATTATTCATTTCAATCACTTTGTCCGGACGAATCGGGTGCGCCATCGGGCCGGCATCTTCGGCAAATTGGAAAGCCCGCAAGAAACGCACATCTTCGATCCGCTTCGCCGCTCTCGACCATAAATCCGAGGTAAATTCTTGGTCACGGAACACCGTCAGCCCTTCTTTCAAACTGAGCTGAAACCAATCTCGGCAGGTAATGCGGTTGCCCGTCCAGTTATGAAAATATTCGTGAGCGATCACACTCTCCACGCCCATATAATCTTCATCGGTCGCCGTTTGCGGATTTGCCAACACAAATTTGGCGTTAAAGATATTCAGCCCCTTGTTCTCCATTGCCCCCATATTGAAGAAATCGACGGCAACGATCATATAAATATCTAAATCGTATTCCAAGCCGAAACGTTGCTCGTCCCATTTCATCGCCCGCTTCAAGCTCTCCATCGCCCAGCCGGCACGGGCTAAATTGCCTCTATCTACATAAATTTCGAGATCAACCACCCGCCCGCTCATTGTGGTGAACGTATCTTTGAGCAGATCAAAATCCCCCGCCACAACCGCAAACAGATAGCTTGGTTTGAAAAACGGATCGTCCCACTCGACCCAGTGGCGACCGTCCGCCAATTCGCCCTGTGCAATGCGGTTGCCGTTGGAGAGTAAATAAGGGTATTTAGTTTTGCAAGCGGTCAGTTTGGTGCGATATTTTGCCAGTACATCGGGACGATCCAGCATATAGGTAATTTGGCGAAACCCTTCCGCCTCGCACTGTGTGCAAATGCCTTCACCCGATTGATACAGCCCCTGCAACGAGGTATTTTGCGACGGGCGCAGTAAAGTTTGAATTTCCAGTTGGAATCGATCTGCTGCCAAATCGGCTAAATCTAAGGTCAAAGATTCCGCATCTTGTTGATAGCGGCTAAACGGCTGCCCGTTGAATTTCACCCCTTGAAACTCAAAGCTATGCCCGTCTAAACGCAATTGTGTGGCTTCGGCATTTTGACGCTCCACCGTCAAAGTGGAAGTAACCAACGTTTGCTCAGGATCAAGCTGAAAATCAAGATAAATCTCGCTCACGGTAAAATCAGGCTGACGGTAATCTTTTCTAAATTTAGCTTTAGGTTGCATAGACATTCCTTAGGTATTTGCATTGAAACACAATGGCTCTCACAATATTTCGCCGCGATGCGACAAACTTTCACCACTTAGACCATAAGGCATAAGTATATTGCACTTTAGACGGAAAGTCATTGTTAAGCATAACGGAGAATTTTTCACCCGTTGATACGTTTGCAGAAAAAGGCGATAAACCGCCCGCTTGCGATTAACTTCTCGCTCCGAAAATCGCCGTGCCGATACGCACCATTGTCGAGCCGCACTCAATCGCCGCCTGCATATCGTCCGACATTCCCATCGATAGCGTATCCACTTCCACATAGCGAGCCTGCAACTGCGTAAATAACGCCTGCATTGCCGCTAAGGCGATCTTTTGACGAGCCGGCTCGCTTTCCGGCTTCGGAATAGCCATTAAACCGCGTAATGTCAGGCGGGGACATTGCTGAATTTGCTCGGCTAGCTCAAACATTTGCGCAGGCGTAATCCCTGATTTTGAGGCTTCATCACTGATGTTGATTTGAATCAGCACATTCAGCGGCGGCAAATGGTCGGGGCGTTGCTCATTCAAACGCTGTGCGATTTTCACCCGATCCACCGTTTGTACCCAATCAAAATGCTCGGCGACCACACGGGTTTTATTGGACTGTAACAAACCGATAAAATGCCATTCTAAATTCGGATCGGCAAAATGCCGGATTTTCTCTACCCCTTCCTGCACATAGTTCTCCCCAAAACAGCGCTGCCCTGCGGCAATCGCCTCCTGAATTGCCGATACCGGCTTGGTTTTGCTGACCGCCAATAATTTTACCGCCTCAATCGGACGGTCCGCTTGTCGGCTATATTGCTGAATTTGTTGTGAAATGGTCGCTAATTGCTGAGAAATCGACATAATGAACTCCAAAAGGCTATAATGGCAGCATAATAAAACCCAACTTTTCGAAAATCAAGGACACCCAATGGAGAGACTGGCAAAAATTAAATTAGTGATTACCGATGTGGACGGCGTGCTGACCGATGGCAGCCTCTATTACGATGGGCAGGGCGAAGCCGTGAAATATTTTAATGTCAAAGACGGCTTGGGCATAAAAATGCTACTGGCGTGCGGCATTCAAGTGGCAGTACTCTCCGGCGGCGACACGCCGATTTTACGCCGCCGCATTCAACATTTGGGCATTACCCTCTTTCAACTGGGCAAAATGTCTAAACGGCAAGGCTGCCTTGAGTTAATGCAACAAGCGGGGGTAAGTGCCGAACAAACCGTCTTCATCGGCGATGATACCCTCGATCTCCCCGCCTTTGAAACCTGTGGCTTAGCCGTCGCAGTCGGCGATACCTTTGATTATATTAAAGCCAAAGCGGATATAGTGTTAAACCGAGCCGGTGGGCAAGCGGCATTTCGTGAATTATCGGATCAGATCTTAAAAGCACAGGGCAAAGAAGCCGTTTATGCCACTGCGGAAGGGTTTTTGGAAGTCGTTGATAAAATGGCGCAATGATGCGGCCTATAAAAAATGCGTTAAAGCCGGTTCTCCAGCTTTAACGCAATATTCTATTTTTATAAGGGAAATAAGCTGATTACTCCGCTTTTTTCGCTTCGTCAGCGACCTTATCTTTCCCTTCTGCAACAGTCTCTTTCACGGCTTCAACCGCCTCTTTTGCATCTGCTTTTAAATCTGCGGCAGCGTCTTGAATCACTTTACCAAACGCCCCCATTTTTTCGGCGATGACCGCTTTTGCTTCGGTTACAGAATGCCCGATACTCTCTTTTACATCCTTTAAAGTTTCGACAAATTTGCCTTTTTTATCTACCGAATCCGCTTTATTATCATCTTCTTTCTTCGCATTTGGCTCAGCTAATTTCTGTTCCAAAGCCTGACGCATTTCGTTCCATTTTGCTTCACTTACTTTTTTCGCTTCCGCAATGCGGCTTTCTAACGATTTTTCAACTTCGGCAATTTTTGCCTCGGCAGCCTGCGTAACTTGAGCAACTTTTTCATCTGACGCTTTCTGAATCGCGGTAATTTTCGCTTCACTGGCTTTTTGTAATTCAAGGATCTGCGTTTCAGCAAAAGCGCTCACTTCAGCGATTTTAGCATCGGCATTTTGTTCCGCTTGTGCGACTTGTAACTCCGCCGCTTTTTGTACTTCCACGATCTTCGCTTGTGCCGCTTTCAGATCCGCTTCTAATTTTGCCTTACCGTTATCGCAAGCACTCACCCCAAATGCCGCCAAAATGATAAGTGATAATAGTGATTTTTTCATTTAATACCCCACTTAATTGATATTGAAAAGAGGCACAGTCTCCTCTGTGCCTCTCTTTTATTTTAGAATTATTTATTTTCTATCGCTGATTTTGCTTCTTCTGCTTTATCACCGATTGCTTTCATCGCTTCTTTAGCAGCATCTTTCGCTTCCGTTGCTTTTTCAACAACCGCATTTTTGACATCAGCTGCCACTTGTTTTGCGTCTTCCATTTTCGCTGCTGCCGCATCTTTCATTTCAGTGGTTTTTTCAGCTACTGCGTCTTTCGCATTAGTTGCCGCTTGTTTTGCGTCTTCTACTTTCGTTGCTGCCGCCTCTTTCATTTCAGTTACTTTGTCAGCTACTGCGTCTTTCGCATTGGTTGCCGCTTGTTTTACTTCTTCAACTTTTGCTGCTGCCGCCTCTTTCATTTCAGTAGCTTTTTCAGCCGCTGCGTCTTTCGCATTGGTTGCCGCTTGTTTTACTTCTTCCATTTTCGCTGCCGCCGCATCTTTCATTTCAGTGGCTTTGTCAGCTACTGCATCTTTCGCATCAGTTGCCGCTTGTTTTACTTCTTCAACTTTTGCTGCTGCCGCATCTTTCATTTCAGTGGCTTTTTCAGCTACTGCGTCTTTCGCATTGGTTGCCGCTTGTTTTGCGTCTTCCACTTTCGCTGCCGCCGCATCTTTCATTTCAGTTGCTTTGTCAGCTACTGCATCTTTCGCATCAGTTGCCGCTTGTTTTACTTCTTCAACTTTTGCTGCTGCCGCATCTTTCATTTCAGTGGCTTTTTCAGCTACTGCGTCTTTCGCATTGGTTGCCGCTTGTTTTGCGTCTTCCACTTTCGCTGCTGCCGCATCTTTCATTTCAGTTGCTTTGTCAGCTACTGCGTCTTTCGCATCGGTTGCTGCTTGTTTTGTCTCTTCCATTTTCGCTGCTGCCGCATCTTTCATTTCAGTGGCTTTTTCAACCGCAGCGTCTTTGACTTCTGCCGCTTTCTCAACGACTGCGTCTTTTGCTTCAACAACGGTTTGCTTTACTTCTGCCGCCGTTTCTTTTGCTTGATCACAAGCGGCTAAACCAAATACAGAACCTAATACTACTGCCGTTAATAATGATTTTTTCATTAAGGTAATCCTCATAAGTGTGTAAAAATACATCGTTTAGATAACGCCTTTGGCGAAGAGTTCCGCAAAGGCGTTGAAATTTTAATCTATCGGTTTATTTTTCCTCAAAACGCGCTACTCGAGCGGCGGAGTAAACGTGGCTGACCGCACTTGAATGACCGCCAAACCCTTTGCCGTAGAAGTAGTATTTAGAATGCTGCCATTCTGTGATAACCACCGGTTCGATAGGCTCTGGCGAGGCTGCCGCAACGGTCATTTCCGCTTGCGTATGAGCCACCCGTGAGAATGTGCCTAATTTCCCTTCAAAGCGGTATGTGCTTTGGTAATTGCTTATCGGTGCAACAATCTCATCACTGGCGTGTTCCTGAACCTCTGCCGCTGTATCAGCATTAATAGTCGGGGATTGTGCATTGCGGCGTTGGTGATTTTCTTTTACCAAATCCCGCTCGCTTTCTTGCGTTAATACCAAACCAAACGGCTGTGCAGTCGCTTCAAGCGGGCGATCTTTTGTGAGCTTAGCCTCATTATGTGCCTGCGGCTGACGATGCTCTTTAACCAAATCACGATCGCTGTCCTGTGCCACTACCGCACCAAACGGGGCGATGCTTTCCGGCTTCGGCGATACCGGTTTTGGTTGGGATTGTTGCTGTAACATTTCATCAACGGAAAGAAAACGTGTTTTTTCCTCTACCGCTTTCGGTGTGTTGCAAATTTTTACCCAAACCTTACCGCTTGCAAGCTCCGGCGAGGCTACCGCAGCTGCTAAAGGCATCGGCGCTTTAACTTTTTCTCGGCGTTCACGATGACGTTGATTGCCGACCCGCAAATGACGTGGCAGACGGCGGCGATTATTTTCACGCCCTTCTGTGTCGTCTTTTTCCGGTTTAACCGGAACGTCCGCCTCTGAAGGCAATTCCGTGGCAAGCGGTGCGATCGGTTGAACCTCCGGTAATGGTGCTTTTGCTTCAACCGCCGGTGCAGGCAAGTTTGGTGTTGGCGATTCTACTTGTGTTGTAACCGGCGGCACTGCTTTTTGGGTGACTTCGGTTGTATTTTCGCTTTCAACCCGCACTTTTTTGCGTAAATCACGGCGCTGACGGCGTTCCATCACTTTCGCTTGTTGTGTCGCCCGCTCGGTGTTTGCTCCCGCCACTTCTTCGACAATTTCACGGCGTTTCTTCGGCTCGCTACTCTCTTTGACAACGTCAGGCTGCACCGCATTTTGCTTGCGTTCTTGGCGTTCATTACGATTCGGGCGTTCACGGCGTTGCTGGCGGCGTTCACGCTGATTACGCGGTTTGCTATTTTTCGCTTTTTTCTTCGGCGCTTCTTCTTTCTCTGCAAATAAGCCCTTGATTGCGCTGAACAGGCGGCTGAGTAATGACGGCTTGCTCGGTGCTGTCGGGGTCGGTGCAGGCGGTAAGTTTAGCTCGCTATTTTGCAAAACGGACTCAACGGTCAGCACCGGTTCGTTGCGGGTTACTAACGCTTCATCGGAATGTGTATGGTATGAATGTTCCTCTTCACGTTCTTGATAGCGTTTGGCTAAGTCGTAGCTCAAGGTCGGCACAATTTCACTTTCACGCAGGCGATAGACACTGAAATGCGGGGTTTCCATTGTTTCTGTCGGTACGACAACTACTTGTACGCTGTGGCGTTTTTCAATATCGCTGATCGCTCGGCGTTTTTCATTCAGCAAGTAAGAGGCAATTTGCACTGGCACAATGGTATGCACTTGGGCGGTATTTTCTTTGATCGCCTCTTCTTCAAGCAGACGCAAAATGGAAAGGGCGATGGATTCATTATCCCGCACTTTGCCTGTACCTTGACAACGAGGGCAGACGTGGGAGGAGGCTTCGCTCAATGACGGGCTTAAACGTTGGCGACTCATTTCCAGCAAGCCGAAACGGGAAATCCGACCAAATTGGATTCTCGCCCGATCTTGGCGGGTTGCCTCACGGATACGGTTTTCCACTTCTCTCTGGTGGCGTACCGGCGTCATATCAATAAAATCAATCACGATCAGACCGCCTAAATCCCGCAGGCGTAATTGGCGGGCAATTTCATCGGCGGCCTCAAGGTTGGTGTTTAACGCCGTTTCTTCAATATCGCCGCCACGGGTAGCACGAGAGGAGTTAATATCAATCGCCGTTAATGCTTCGGTAACGTCAATGACAATCGAACCGCCGGACGGTAAACGCACTTCACGTTGGAACGCTGATTCAATTTGCGATTCGATTTGGTAGTGGCTAAACAAGGGTACTTCACCTTCGTAAAGGCGTACACGGTTGATAAAATCAGGGCGTACGAGGCGGATATGATTTTTGGCTTTCTCGAAAATCTTGCGGTTATCAATTAAGATTTCACCGATATCACGGCGGAGGTAATCACGGATTGCCCTCACTATCACATCGCTTTCTTGGTGGATAAGGAAAGGCGCAGGGCGGGATTCCGCCGCTTTTTTAATCGCTTCCCAATGGTGCAGTAACACTTTTAAATCCCACTGCAACTCTTCCGGCGATTTGCCTACGCCGGCGGTACGCACGATCAACCCGACATCTTCCGGCACGTCTAAACAATCCAGCGCTTCTTTTAGCTCTAAACGTTCATCACCTTCAATGCGGCGTGAAATGCCGCCCGCTCTCGGATTGTTCGGCATTAACACCAAGTAACTGCCCGCTAACGAGATAAAGGTGGTTAGTGCCGCCCCTTTGTTACCCCGTTCTTCTTTATTGACTTGGACGATGATTTCCTGCCCTTCTTGAATAATATCTTTAATATTCGGGCGACCTTGGAAAACATAGCCTTGCGGGAAATATTCACGGGAAATTTCTTTCAGGGGGAGGAAACCGTGGCGTTCTGCGCCGTAATCGACAAAAGCGGCTTCAAGGCTTGGTTCAACACGGGTAATTTTCCCTTTATAAATGTTTGCCTTTTTTTGCTCGTGTCCGGGATTTTCAATATCTAAATCGAATAAACGTTGCCCATCAACCAAGGCAACCCGCAACTCTTCCTTTTGAGTTGCATTAATTAACATTCTTTTCATTGTGTTTTCTCATTATTTTTCGTTTAATTATTCACTTCATTTGTTCTTCACTGTCAATCTCCCGATTGTCTTAAATGAAATGCTCAACAGTGATGGATTATTGTCTTACACACATATTAGGCTGCATAATCAATCACTTAACCTGCATTTTTAACGCTTGCAAGCGGTCGTTTAAGGTGCATTTTTTGCAAAACTGCCGAGCAGCTTCCCACCTCAAAAAAACGTATCATTATGGCATTTTTTACGAGTCTTTATCAAGGGAAAGGATACTGCTATGTGAAAACGATGTCATTTCACTAAGGTGTTAAAATGCTAAATAAATGTTGGATAATTGTGAAGATAATCACGTTTTTCGTTACAAAAACAGGATAGGATATCGTTTACTCTGTTGGAAATAGGTTGAATAAAATGTATAAAATACTTTCTGCCCACGGTTTTTTTAATCTCTCCCGTGCATTTATCGGGGCGGTTTTAATCCTATACTTAACAGAACAAGGAATTTCCCTCTCCACGATTGCGATTGCAAAATCCTGCCAGCTTTTCTTTAGTGTGCTATTTAATTATCCTGCCTCGTTATTTGCTCGCAGATTTAGCAACAGATACGCCATTATACTTTCGTGCTTATTTGGCATTGGCTATTTTGCGTTGATGATCAATCCTTCCGAAACAAAGGTTATTTTAGGGGAAATATTTAACGGTTTGAGTATCGCATTTTATGTCGGATCTTATGAAGCTTGGCTATTACAATACAAAAACGAGCGGGAAAGTGGCTTTTCGCTCATTTCACGCAGTGCCGAGATAATGTTTATTTCGACAATCATTGCTACTCTGATTGGGGCATCATTGGGCGAAAACGTCTTTTATCTTGCGATCCTCGTGATGATAGTCGCCATTGCGTTTTATCTGAATGTTTATGAAAGAAAGATAATCACGAGCGAAAATATCACTATCTCGCTATTTTCTTTGCTAAAAAAGTTCAACCGCTACATTATTTTCTATATTACGTTTTCGGGATTACTGCAAATTCTCTATCAATTTTGGGCGATTTATTTTGCGAAAGAGCTCGCTTTTAACCAAATGGAACTAGGCTATACATTAGTATTGATTATGGTGTTTCAGTGGGGGTTGAGTTATCTTGCGAGGAAAATAAAGCCGGAACGCTTTAAATTGGCTGTTCCAACTATACTAGGAGCAGTTTTATTGACTTCGATACTCGTCACTTATCTGCCACTTTATACGATAAATAGCTACATCATCTCGCTTTGCTATTTTTTACTGTCCTCTTGTTCAATCGTATTATCCAATATCTTATTTTCTAAATACTGCTGTATTTTTAATGAAGCCATTCAAAGTACAATGTTCAGTTTAATTGATGCGTCTTGTCGAATGGTCGGCGCTACCTTACTCACAATAATCGCCATAATGGATATTGACAATGTAAAATACATCTTCTTTTCTTTCACCCTCTATATTGTCGCTATCGCGCTCTTATGGGGCGTCGTGTATGCAAAGAATAGGTTGGCAAAATTAAAAATGCCATAGTCAGCTATGGCATTTTAGTTGGCTCTTAATCTTTTTTTACAAACACATTATCCGGCAAATGCAAATCCAGCTGATTATACGGAATAGAAATATCCGCTTTATCGAAAGCCAGCTTCACTTGCTCGGTAATATCAAACTGCGTTGCCGCATAATTGCCTGTTTTCACCCACGGGCGTACAAAAAGCTGAACACTGCTTGCGGCTAAATTACCCACAACAATGGTTGGCTTCGGATCTTGCAACACATTTGGGTGATTCTCCAAAATCGTGTGGACAATCTGTTTGGCTTGGGCAATGTCCGCCTCGTACGCAATATCAAAAATAAAATCAATACGGCGGGTTTCGTTACGGGAATAGTTAGTAATGCTGCCGGAAAAGACCGAGCCGTTCGGTACTAACACGGTTTTGTTATCTACGGTGCGAAGTTCCAACATCAATAACCCCATTTGCTCCACCACACCGGCTACGCCTGCTGCCTCAATATAATTGCCTCGCGCAAAAGGTTTGAAGATTAAAATCATCACGCCCGCGGCAAAATTTTGTAATGAATTTTGCAAGGCTAAGCCGACCGCCAAGCCTGCTGCACCAATTAACGCAACAAGAGAGGCAGTATTAATGCCTAATTGAGAAAGGGCGGCAATAATCACAATCAGCAAAAAGAGGAAGTAGCTGATTGATCTGACAAAGCCTTTGAGCATTTCATCTTTAGTAGAAACCAAAACCGCTCGGCTAATCAGATTACTTAGAAAACGGGCAAGGTATCGACCAACCACAAAAATCACAATGGCAAGCACAATTTTTGTACCGTAAGGGATAATCCACTGGTGAATCAGGGTATTCAGATCCATTGTTTCAAGGGTATGAATCACTTTATTGGCTTGCGCCTGAATATCAATATTTTGTGGGGTTTGACTCTCTGCTGTCATTAACACTGTCTCCATTTTGAAATAAAAGCACATTCTAGCACAATCTCTCTGCCGAAAACGGCACATTTATGGTAGGATTTCGCCATTTTTGACACGATATTTCTAAAAATGACCACTGAAAAAATCATCAGCGCCGGCGTCCAATTTTTTACTATTAGTGAAGATGAAGCCGGTCAACGTTTAGATAACTTCCTATTGGCAAAATTGAAAGGTGTGCCGAAAAGCCTAATTTATCGTATTGTTCGCAAAGGGGAAGTACGGGTAAACAAAGGGCGGATTAAGCCGGAATACAAATTGCAAACTAATGACATCGTCCGCATACCGCCGGTAAGAGTGGCGGAAAAAAGTGAACCGCCAATTTCAACTAAACTGAATAAAGTCGCCGAGTTGGAAAACCAAATTCTGTATGAAGACGAGGTAATGCTGATCATTAATAAACCCTCCGGCATTGCGGTACACGGCGGCAGCGGCTTGAGTTTTGGCGTGATTGAAGCCCTACGGGCATTACGTCCGCAAGCACGCTTCTTAGAATTGGTACATCGCATCGACCGAGATACTTCCGGCATTTTACTAGTCGCCAAAAAACGCTCGGCGTTACGCCACTTACACGAACAACTGCGGGAAAAAGGGGTGCAAAAAGACTATCTGGCGTTGGTTAGAGGACAATGGCAATCCCATTGTAAAGTGATCAAAGCCCCGCTGCTAAAAAATGAACTCTCCAGCGGCGAACGTATCGTGAGAGTGAGCGAAGAAGGCAAAGCCTCTGAAACCCGCTTTAGTATTGAAGAGCGCTATACGATTGCCACCTTGGTGAAAGCCTCGCCCGTAACAGGTCGCACCCACCAAATTCGTGTGCATACCCAGTATGCCGGACACCCTATCGCTCTTGACGATAAATACGGCGAACGGGCGTTTGATGCCAAAATGCAGCAACTCGGCTTAAACCGCTTGTTTCTACACGCCTATTCTATCCGCTTTACCCACCCTAAAACTGCGGAAGAAATGGTCGTTACCGCCCCGCTTGATAAAACCTTAAAGGGCATCTTGGCAAAGTTGCGTTCGATAAATTAAGACAATAAAAAAAGCCACCGATTAGGTGGCTTAAAAATATGGCGGAGGAAGTGAGATTCGAACTCACGGAGGGCGTAAACCCTCGCCGGTTTTCAAGACCGGTGCCTTCAACCACTCGACCATTCCTCCGGATTGAAAACAGTAAAATCTAATATACTTTAGAGGGAAAACCTGCTGATAAGGCTTTATCAACAGGCTATCAATAAGATGGCGGAGGAAGTGAGATTCGAACTCACGGAGGGCGTAAACCCTCGCCGGTTTTCAAGACCGGTGCCTTCAACCACTCGACCATTCCTCCGTTGAAAACGGCTGAGATGATATAGATAAGCAGCTAAACGGTCAAGCATTTAATCGCCCAAACGTATCGGCTGCTTTATTTTTCAGCATCTCTTTTATTTTTTCACCAGCCAAACGCCGCTTTCGATATGCTCCGTATAAGGAAATTGATCGAACAGCGCACACCGCTCAATACGGTGCGTTTGGCAAAGTTGGGCTAAATTGTCGGCTAATGTATGCGGATTACACGAAATATACAAAATCCGTTCGTAGCCCTGCACCATATTCAGCGTTGCCTGATCCAAGCCTGCTCTTGGCGGATCGACAAAAATCGTGTTACAACGGTAGGCAGATAAATCGATACCTTTCAATCGGTTAAATGCCCGAACGCCATTCAATGCTTGGGTAAATTCTTCCGCCGACATTCGCACAATGCATAAATTATCAATGCGATTTACTGCAATATTATATTGCGCCGACTCAACCGAAGATTTTGAAATTTCAGTCGCTAACACTTGACGAAACTGGTTGGCTAACGCAATCGAAAAATTGCCGTTACCGCAGTAAAGTTCGAGCAGATCCCCTTCGCTATTCGCCGTGCAAGCTCTTGCCCACTGCAACATTTGAATATTCATTTTGCCGTTCGGTTGGGTGAAGCTGTTTTCCACTTGGCGATAGCGGTAATCCCGCCCGTCCACTGTCAGCACTTCTTCCACATAATCCTGATCCAGACTGATTTTCTGTTTGGTCGCCCGCCCGATAATCCGAACATCAAAGCCCTCTGAAATCAAGGCTGCTTTTAGCTTTTGAGCCTGTTCAATCCACGCTTCCGTGAGCCTTTTATGATAGAGCAAAGAAACGGCAATTTGCCCGCTTAATGTAGAGAGGTAATCGACCTGAAACAACTTGCAGCTCAACAGTTCATTCCCTCGGATACGGGCTAACAGTGCCGTCATCATTCGGTTGATCAGTTGACTGGCAATCGTAAATTGATCGACCCGATAACGCTGCTTGGTTTGCGGATCAAACATAATATGAAATAAATCGCCCTGTTCGTGCCAAATACGAAATTCCGCCCGTAGCCGAAAATGGCTCGGCTCGGAAGCAAATACGTCCGGCGCTGGCGCAGAAAAAGGGGCAAGTAAAGCGGTCAGTTTCGCCGATTTTTTTGCAAGAAGCTGGGGATATTGATCAAGGGGTAACGTCATTTTCACATTGCTGCCTTAAGAAAAAAGAAAAGGCTCTTGCAAGCCTTTTTCACTGAATTATTCGGCATCATCACCAATGGAATCGCCGCTCACATCACCGGATAAGGTATAAATGCGTTTGGTTTTGCTGGTTAGATTACGGTATTTTAACCATACTTTTTCCAGTGCCGTTTCCGCAGCACGCTCACCTTTCACCACCGCAACAAATTGAGCTTCTTCTGGTGTCGCAGGCTGACGCTCACCTATTTCCAACGCTAAACACGCCTGCCCGAACTGCTCTAAATATTGTGATTCACGGATAGTATAATCGCCGTGCCGGGAAAAACCGCGCGGATAGTTTTTATCATCAAAAAACCGGCGGGTTACGCTAAAACTCTCTGCCATAATTGCCTCTACTGATAGGAAAGATAAAAATAAAAAATGGGCAAGCATTAAAGCCAAAACCGAGCAATAAATCAATGCTTTAATGCAAGAAAAGTGTCAGTTTTGCAAAAATTTACGGCTATCCGACCGCTTGCCAAGCGATCCCGACCAATATAATGAATGAAACCAACGCATTATTCATACTGTGTAGCAGGATTGCACTTAATATGCCATATCGTATTCTTGCCCAGCCGTAAATAAGTCCTGACAGTATTTGCGGCATACATTCAACTAAACTAAACATATTAAATTATGAGCTATGTGCCAAACCAAATAAAATGGCAGATAAAAAATAGAAAAATGCAAAATATCGCACATAGAATTTCTGTACTTTACGCTGAATGACAAGAAAATAAATAACGGCTAATCCAAAGAGATTTAATCCATATAAAATATAAAGTACATCGCCTTCAAATAATAAAGAAATCAGGTATAGCACGCCCACCAAAGCGCCAAAAAATAATTTTTTCAAACCGTAGCGACACATTATTTCTTCCATTATCGGTGCAAATAAAATTAATTCCGCAATCATCATTTTATTTGTCATATCTATGTCAAACGACCTGCCTGAACCCATTGGGGTCAATAAATCTATGAAGGGAATAAGTAAAGCAAACGCAAATAGCGATTTTGTTAAAGTGATTTCAATACAGAGATTAAATAATTGACCTGACGATAATGTCGCTTTCTTTAAACCGGGGGATTTCAAAAATGCCCAAAACGATCTGAGCCACGGCAAATATGCCCATATTGCCCGTCGATATAATATGATAAAGAGAAGGCTACATAGCCAAATAACATCGCCCGCAACTTCAACAATGAGCTGAATCGAAATGACCAAGATATTCAATAACACTAAACGATATTTCATCATCATTCAATCTACACAATATTCAATAAGGGCATCACTATATCCTAGTGAAGACGGAAAATCTGTGATCACTGCCACAGCTTTGAGACAAGCGGGCTGATTTTCGGAACATTTTGCAAATTTCAGGTATAATCCCACCGCTTGTCAAAATTACTGAAAGGAACATAAAATGCAAAACCCAAAAGACGAAGTTCTTTACGCACCGGTTGAATGGCACGATTTCAGCCAAGGTTACACCGATATTCTTTACCACAAATCTAGCGATGGTATCGCCAAAATTACGATTAACCGTCCGGAAGTCCGCAATGCGTTCCGACCACAAACGGTGAAAGAGATGATTCAGGCATTTTCCGATGCGCGCTTTGATGAAAAAGTCGGTGTGATTGTGCTGACCGGTCAGGGTGAAAAAGCCTTCTGCTCCGGCGGCGACCAAAAAGTGCGGGGCGATTACGGCGGCTATAAAGACGAAAGCGGCGTACACCACCTGAATGTTTTGGATTTTCAGCGTGATATTCGTAGCTGCCCGAAACCGGTGGTGGCAATGGTTGCCGGTTATGCGATTGGCGGCGGACACGTTCTGCATATGCTCTGTGATCTCACTATTGCCGCTGAAAATGCGATTTTCGGGCAAACCGGGCCGAAAGTCGGATCATTTGACGGCGGCTGGGGGGCAAGCTATATGGCACGTATTGTCGGGCAGAAAAAAGCCCGCGAAATCTGGTTCTTATGCCGTCAATACGATGCTAAAGAAGCATTAGAAATGGGGCTGGTCAATACCGTGGTGCCTTATGCGGAACTGGAAAAAGAGACGGTGCGTTGGTGTCGTGAAATGTTGCGTAACAGCCCAATCGCACTACGCTGCTTAAAAGCGGCATTGAATGCAGACTGCGATGGTCAAGCCGGTTTACAAGAGCTGGCAGGCAACGCCACAATGCTTTTCTATATGACGGAAGAAGGTCAAGAAGGACGTAACGCTTTCAACGAAAAGCGCGCACCGGATTTCAGCAAATTTAAACGTAATCCGTAATTTGCAATATTATGCGATAAACCGACCGCTTGCATTCCTCTTGTCATCGAAGAAAAATCAAGCGGTCTTCAATTTATTTATTATTAAACGTAACCGCTAACTGCCCTTACTCTCCAATACCTCAAATCTCACAAATTTTAAAATCTCAGCCCAAGCACGTTGAATTTTTGTTCAATAAAAATGTCCTGTTATTATATGAGATAGAAAAAACTTAAATCTCACCAAATTTATTACGATCCCCCTGAAAATAGAGGAACTCAAAATGAAAAAGTTAATACTGGTTTTATTATTAGCGCCGTCATATCTTCTAGCAAATGGCGGTAAAGGTGGCAACGGTGGAAATGCCCCATACGGTACACCCGGAGAAGGAGGCAAAGGTGGTTATTCTCATTCAACCCAAACCTTTGCTTCTTCAGGTAAGAATGGTACAAATAGCATACAAGAAAAAGAAGAGAACAATCGCTCCTTACTTTCCAATAACAAGGAAAATACAGCTCGCACTCCGACCTGCAATAGTAATAAAGAGAAATCTCTAGATTGCCGCAGTAATGAAAGGGCTTCCAAAACTGATGATCATTATGGTAACGGTGGTAATGGTGGCAAAGGAGGAGATAGTGGATTTTTTGGAAAAGGAGGTAACGGCGGCAATGGTGGAGATGATGGCAATGAAATAAAAAATCATTAAAGCTATAAAAACGCCCCTAAATTGCGTTTATACTTCAAGGATACAAGCAGTCGGCTTTACCTGAATTTATGTAAAATTCCTCTAATAAAAGAGGGAAGATTTTCGGGATTACATCGTCATAAAATGGCAGTAGGGAGGCCAGCATGGCATCCATAAACATGACATTATGTAAAATGCACAAAGTGGTATAGGGTATTATAAAGCGGACACCGGCGTGGCGTCCCTACCTTTCCTTTCAGCTAAGGAATATAAAGTTCACTTTTGCATTACAAACATAAAAACCCCCAAGCTGTTCAGCTTAGGGGTCTCTACTTTTGTTTTTGCTTTCTTGCTTTAATTAATACCCTGATGGTGCCCTACTCTCACATGGGGAAGCCCCACACTACCATCGGCATCTCTGCGTTTCACTTCTGAGTTCGGAATGGAATCAGGTGGGTCCACAGCATTATGACCATCAGGAAAATCGGTGATGATGTTTGTTGTCTTTTCTCTTTATTTTATG
>NZ_SPPA01000015.1:0-68753 GCF_004569585.1 Muribacter muris
TCCATGCAAAGCATACCAGGTTATTCCCTGTTTAAATAACAAGGAGTTTATCAAAAGATGCAGTGGATCACTTTTCGATGATCTTACTGCATCAGCCTGGCGCATTTTTGCATGATCATTAACAGTCTTGTGGCAATAATGGCTAAATCGGTCTGTATCAATCAAATTGAACGCAAAATCCGCTTATTCGAGCGTGAACGTGAGCAAGTAGTGAAACACTTAGCCTTAGTGGGCGATAAGCTACAAAAGCTCCGTCACGCTCTTGAGGTGCTAGAGTATCGCCATTCCGCCGAAGAATATAATACCGCTCATTTTACCTATAAACTACATCAACGCCATTTCAAAGGCAAGCTGCGGAAGATGTTAATCGAAGTATTAAGGCAAGAACCAAACCGCTATTTTACCGTGAGCGAATTGATTAGCTTAGTGCTAATTAAGGACGGTCAAGTAAATACTCCTATCACAGCTCAACATACCGTATCAATGCGTGGGGCGTTAAAGCATTGGTTGGATAAAGGCGTTGTAGAACGCTTTGAAAAGAATGTGGTAGAAGTACGTTGGAAACTGAAACAAGAATAGCGACATTTTGTCGCTATTTTGCTTTTAACCGCCAATGGTATTTTCCCTCAATCCAACCTTTCTCAACCAGCCCTTTCTTCATTAAATACTGCAATACCGTATAAACCGTTTGGGTTTGTGGATTTGGCAAGGTATGTCCTATCTTTTGACCGTCTAATTTCATTGCTTGACGGGTAATCTCATTCGTTTTGAGCCATTTATCAGGCTGTGATTTCAGTATATTGGCAACTAATTTTTGTGGGGAAGTAATAAAACGAGCATTTCTCGCTTGCTTACCAGTGGAAAATGGCGTATTTTTGGTATGGTTAAGGGCGGTACGATAATCAGCGAGTTTTTGGTAAATATCTTTCAACTGCTGTTCAAGTAAAGCGATTTTCTTTTCAAGCTCTTCACCCTCTTGTTCACATTCAGCAATCGCTGCTGTCAAGGCTTTTGACAAAATAGCCTGAGAGTGTTTCATTGCGTTTTCCTTACCTTTAAGTTATAACAGATAAGAAAAATGTAGCAGAAACAAAAAGGAAAATCTTTGTGCAACTGCTACATAATACCGGATTTTCTGACATATCGACCCGCTTCTATTGAGCAAAGTACGCCTATTTTTTCGCTTTTAAATCGGCGACTTTTTGGGAACGGTAAATCGCATTGATGGCGTGGATTAACGCTCTGGCGGAGGATTCGACAATGTCTGTGGCTAAACCGACCCCGTGGAAACGGCGACCTTGATATTCCACCACAATATCCACTTGCCCTAGCGCTTCTGCACCTTCGCCCTTCGCCGTGAGGTTATAGTGCAACATTTTGATCTCCATTTTGGTAATATTGAGAATGGCGTTAAACACGGCATCGACTGGGCCGTTTCCACCTTGTGAAACTTCACTGAGGCGTTGACCGTCCAGCTCGACCTGTACGAACGCTGAGGCAGGCAAACCGCTAATGAGTTGTGAGGTAATCACATCAAGCACTAAGCGATCTTCATCGCCCTGCTGCATATCAATGAACGCAAGGGCTTCCAAATCGTAATCGAAAACTTGCCCTTTTTTATCGGCTAATTTTAAGAAAGCGGCGTAGAGTTTGTCCAAATCATAGTCGCTCTCTTGGTAGCCCATTTCTTCCATATGATTTTTCACCGCAGCACGTCCGGAGCGGGCGGTTAAGTTCAGCTTCTCTTTTTTCAAGCCGATGGTTTCCGGCGACATAATTTCATAGGTATTTTTATTTTTCACCATACCGTCTTGGTGAATACCGGAGGAGTGCGCAAAGGCGTTAGAGCCGACAATCGCTTTATTCGGTTGAATCGGCATATTGCAAAGTTGGCTGACTAATTGGCTGACACGGTGGATTTCTTGCGTGTTAATACGGGTATCGGCATTAAATTGCGCTTGGCGGGTTTTAATCGCCATTACCACTTCTTCTAAAGCGGTATTGCCTGCCCGCTCGCCGATGCCGTTAATGGTACACTCGATTTGGCGAGCTCCGTTTTGAACGGCGGTGAGAGAGTTGGCGGTTGCCATTCCCAAATCATTATGGCAATGCACGGAAATAACGGCTTTATCAATGTTCGGCACTCGGTTCATCACATTATGGATAATATCGCCGTATTCCATTGGTAAGCAGTAGCCGACCGTATCCGGAATATTGACCGTGGTTGCACCAGCATTGATGGCGGCTTCTACCACACGGCAAATGTTATCTATGCCGGTTCTGCCTGCATCTTCGCAGGAAAATTCCACATCGTCCGTGTAGCGTCTTGCCCGTTTCACCGCATTCACCGCCATTTCCAACACGTCGTCAAAGCTGCGGCGCAGTTTGGCTTCCACGTGTAACGCAGAGGTAGCAATAAAGGTATGGATACGGAAAGCCTCCGCGACTTTCAATGCGTCGGCGGCAACATCAATATCTTTATCGACAGCTCGGGATAAGGCGCATACACGGCTATTTTTGATATGGCGGGCAATCGTTTGTACTGACTCAAAATCACCCGAGGAAGAAACGGGGAAACCGACTTCCATTACATCAACCCCTAAACGCTCTAAGGCGAGTGCAATCTGTAATTTTTCTTTTACCGTTAAACTGGCTTTTAAGGCTTGTTCCCCATCTCTTAACGTCGTATCGAAAATAATAATTTGGTCGTTCATAGAAATCCTCGCTGTGATAAGTGGTTATTTGAATGAAAAAAAAGCTCGCCTTAAAAGTGCGAGCTAAAGTGGATAGTGAACTTTTTTCTATCCGAGCTTTACCCGCACAGAAACTGTGCCAGACATAAGGTTAGGAGAGAAAAGAGTTTTACCATTGTTGTGTGTTTATGTTTGCATTGTTATTCGTTGTTGATGCCTATCTTAAATCTATCCAAAATATTGTCAATAGCATTTTCCACTTTACGCAAACGTTTGCTTTTTATTTTTTAGCTTTTCAAATAGTGATTTATAGTTTATATAATCCTTTTTATTAGTGTTTTATCCTGTGTTGAAATGTTATTCACCGATAAACACAAGGCATTTGTACAAATTACCAGTTTTTATTTTTATAAATTGAGTGGTGGTTTTTTGTGCGTAAATAGTATGATAAGCGTATTGAAATAAAGGGAAAAGAAAGACAAGCGGTCAGTTTAGACCGCTTATGTTAGCATTTAGCTAGGCCAAAATGCTGATAGGTTCTTGAGGTAGCGATTCGACCTCGTGGGGTGCGTTGCAAAAAGCCCTGTTGGATCAGGTAAGGTTCAAGGACATCTTCGATTGTTTCACGTTCTTCGCCGATGGCTGCGGCAAGGTTGTCGAGACCGACCGGCCCGCCGTCAAAGCGTTCAATCACTGCCGAAAGCAGTTTTCTATCCATAAAATCAAACCCTTGTGCGTCCACATCAAGCATTGCGAGGGCTTGTTGGGCGATTTCAACCGAAATTACCCCGTTATTGCGTACATCGGCAAAATCACGCACACGGCGTAGCAGGCGATTGGCAATACGAGGTGTCCCTCGCGAGCGGCGGGCGATTTCGTATGCCCCTTCAGGCGAGAGATTAAGGTTTAAACAGTTTGCACTGCGGGAAACAATAGCGGTTAAATCTGCGACCGCATAAAATTCAAGGCGTTGTACGATGCCGAAACGATCCCGTAACGGTGAGGTAAGTGAGCCGGCACGGGTGGTTGCACCCACTAGCGTAAAGGGCGGCAGATCCAGTTTGATCGAGCGTGCCGCCGGCCCTTCGCCGATCATAATATCGAGTTGATAATCCTCCATTGCTGGATAAAGCACTTCCTCAATCGCAGGCGAAAGACGATGGATTTCGTCGATAAACAGGACATCGTAAGGTTCAAGGTTAGTCAGCATTGCGGCAAGATCACCGGCTTTCTCCAATACTGGCCCAGAGGTTGTGCGGATATTTACCCCCATTTCATTTGCCACAATATTGGCAAGGGTTGTTTTCCCTAGCCCCGGAGGACCGAAAATCAGCAGGTGATCGAGGGCATCATTACGCAGTTTGGCGGCTTTGATAAAAATGTCCATTTGTTCGCAAACGGAGGGCTGCCCGACATAATCGGTCAGTAATTTCGGGCGAATGGCTCGGTCGATCGCTTCGTCATCTTGGCGGGCGGCGGCACTGATAATTCTATCGGCTTCAATCATAGAAATAGCTTATAGGGCGTTTTTTAACGCATCTCGGATAATCTGTTCACTGGTTTTGTCGGTGTGGCTGACTTTTTTCACCATTTTTTCCGCATCTGCCGGCTTATAGCCTAAGGCGATAAGTGCATCACGGGCCTCGTCTGCCGGCTCGGGTTGCCCGCTGGCAATAATCGTGTTAGACGGCGTTTCGGCAAAGAAATCGCTTTGGGTAAGCCCCTTAAATTTGCCTTTTAGCTCGACCAATAACCGTTCTGCAGTTTTACGCCCGACCCCCGGAATTTTGGTCAGTTTCGCCAATTCTTCCTGTTCGACCGCATTGGCAAATTGCGATACGGACATTGCCGATAAAATGGCTAAGGCGAGTTTCGGACCGACCCCGTTGGTTTTGATCAGCTCTCGAAATAGAGTGCGATCTTGTTTTTGAGCAAAGCCGAACAACAAGTGTGCATCTTCCCTGACGACTAAATGGGTAAATACGGTGGTTTGTTCGCCCACCTGCGGTAAGTCGTAAAAACTGGTCATCGGCAATAGTAATTCGTAGCCGATCCCCTGAACGTCCAACATCATTTCCGGTGGCGATTTTTCAATAATTTTGCCCTGTAATCGTCCAATCATTTCGCAGATTATCCCTGTTAAAAATGCCTAGCATAGCGGAAAACTGGATAAAATAACAGAGCAAGCGGGCGGTTCAGCCCGATTTTTTGCAAATTATGCCGCAAATAGCCCCACATTGGGCAGCTATCCTTATGATATATCAGGCGTGTTCTCCAAATATTTATGTGGATTCAACGGCGTAGCAATTTCCCATAATAGCGGGTATTAAGCCTAACCCTTGAATCAACCGCGTTTTTCTCGGAAGGGGGATTTGAGAAATTTGTCCGGTATTATGTAGCAAATGCACAAAAATAGAAATTTTAACAGAATGTAGGGACACACTGCGTGTGTCTGGATTTTAACCTATTGACATAATTTGATTTTTATAAAGGACACACGCAGTGTGTCCCTACAAGCGGATAAAAAAACAACTTTGTGCAACTGCTATATAATATTGAATTTGTCCTCAAAATTTACTTTTTCACGTCCGATGCCTGCGGCAGTATATACAGTTGATTTTTATAGAGATAGCTGCCGAGTAGTGCGTGTGCCAGAGCCTCTTTTTTCATTTCCGCCGATTGTGCTTTCGGCTGAAACTGTTTGCTAACAAAATCGTATTGATAGCCCTTTGGTTCGGTATTGGGCTGCAAGATAATCACATCTTGCCCTTTTAGCATCGCTTGGGTTTGATCGTACTGCATAAAGGCTCGATTAGGGTTGACGTTTTGAGTGAGGTCAAACCCAATCATTGGGTAATCGCCGGATACACCGGCTAAGGAAAGCAAGGTTGGCGGCATATCAATTTGGCTGACTAAGCGATTATCCCGTTTTGGCTCAATTCCCTCGCCCAAGATCAGCGCAGGAATATGGAAGTTATAAATCGGGACTAAATCCGCCCCGCTGACCCGTGAATCGTGGTCGGCAACCACCAAAAATAGCGTGTCCTGCCAATAATCCGATTGCTTGGCGAGATCGAAAAAATAGCCCAGCGCATAATCGGCGTATTTAGCGGCATTATTGCGGGTTTGCTTTTCCTTATCGTAAAGGGCAATTTTGCCGTCCGGAAACTCAAAAGGGTCGTGGTTGCTGGAGGTAAATACCAAGCTGAAAAACGGTTTATCCGTTTTGGCAAGCGTATTAAAGGTTTCGTGGGCTTTATCAAACAGATCTTCATCGCTCATTCCCCAAGTACCCTTAAATTTCGGTTGTTTATACGCTTTTTCGTCAATGATCGTTTCAAAGCCGTTACCGTAAAAATAGCTTGCCATATTGTCGAAATGTTTTTCGCCACCGTAGATAAATGAGGTTTGATAGCCTTGACGGCGCAGTAATTCGGCAATAGTGAAAAAGCCGGTTTGGCTTTTGGTGAGTTTTACCGTTGAGCGTGCTGGTGTCGGCGTGAAGCCTGCCGTTATCGCTTCAATGCCCCGCACCGAGCGAGTGCCGGTCGCATAGATATTTTCAAATAGCCAGCCCTCTTTTGCCAGCCGATCAAAATTCGGTGAGAGCGGTTTGCCGCCGAGTGTGCCGATAAATTGTGCACCAAGACTCTCTTGCAAAATAATCACAATATTACGCCGCTTGCCTTGATAGCCGGCTTGGTTGCGGATTAAGGTGGGAATGTCCGCTGAAATATAATCGGACTCCGGTCGGTTACGGCTTTTTTTCACGATCGCCAACATCTCCGCTTCCGCCATTTTGCCGTATTGCTCGGAAGATTTTTCTTCATCTTTTAATTGCTGCACTGCATACAGCACGGAATAGCCGGAGTTCAGCACTAAGGAATTAACCAGCGGATCGCCGGAAAATGCCACCATCGCCGGATTGATCCCGCGATGTGCGAAACTTGATCTTGCTCCTAAAATAGAAAGCGCAATCACCGCTAACGCCAGCAGAGGCCGCCATTTCCAGCTCATTTCTGTGATATTTTGCGTTACACGCTTCGCAAGCCGCCAATAGATCACCGTTGCCACCACAACACTGATAAGCGACAGTAACACGGCGGTTAAATGCCCGTTTGTCAGCATAGTGAACACTTCTTTGGGGTAGAGCAGGTATTCAATAAATAGACGGTTCGGACGGAAATCGTAGGTTTCAATGAATGCCGGTGTGGCAACTTCCATAAACAGAATAAACACACTACAAGCGGTCAGCCACAGGCGTAAAATGACAAACCAAATTTTGCCCAAAGTGTTATTGTGCCAAAGTAGAATCGTCAGTAAAGCGGGTACGCCGAAAAGGTAGCAGATCGAAACAATATCAATGCGAATGCCCTGCAAAAAGAGCGTAGCCCAACCGTTTACGGCGGTTATCCGCTCTGCTTGCCACAGGGCTAATCCTAAGCGGGAGAGGCTTAGCACAATCAGGTTTAACCCGATAAAATAAAGGATAGGGAATAAAGGGGAGGAGCGATGTTGTCTTTGCATAGTGCAAACCTACGTTAAAAGGGTTAAATGATCACCCACTCGAATCACGCCGCTGTTTTTCGGCACAAGGTGAACCCCAAAAATAGGCTTGCCGTGTTCGTTGGTATGGTACTGTTTGAGGGTTCTAAAAGGCTCAACCTTAGGATCAAGTGCTAGGGTGTGCAGGTGGCGGGTGATCATAATGCAACGGGTGCAACATTGTGCGACGGTAAATGAGACGCCCCCGATTTGAATGTGCTGCCACTGTTCTTCTTCAAACGCTTCAACGCCGTCTATGACAATATTCGGGCGAAACTGTTCCATTGTAACGGGGACGGGCGACCAACTTTGTAGCTGACAGAGTGATTTCTCATTGGTGAGTAACAGCGGGTTACTGTCGGCAAAGCTCATTGGGTGAGGTTCAAAATGTCTGACTTGGCGCTCGCTCTGCGCCCCCAACCAGCGTAATTGTACAGCTCGCCCGAAAAGGGGACTCAGCCATTGATTGACTTGCTCGCTTGCCACCCAAGAAGGAAAATGCGTCCCCCATACTTCACCGCTTTGTTGGCGGATAAAATCTTGATACAACGCCACACATTGTTCGCCATTATCTAATGTGATAACGATACCTGTCGAAATGGGCAATGCCGACAGGCGATACAGTGCCGCCTCTTTGCGTGCTGTGATAAATGTGCCGTCTTGCTCTGTAATCATAAATTCACGGTCGAAATTTAGCCCTTGAGGCTGTACAAAGGCTTGGGCGACTTGATAGGCACGGGTTGATTTTATTGGATAAAGATTAAGCGCTGTAACCTGCATTTTATGTCTCCTTTTGGAAAACGATCAAAAAAGCAAGATAGCAGAAAACAAGGTATAGCGATATTTGTATTTCGGCATATTAAGCTTTAATTTTAGACGATTTTTATCTAACAAGCGGTCAGTTCAACCGAATTTTTAACAAAATGCCGATTTTACATTGCAGTGGCACGGATTTTCATCGTAGCGCTGCAAAGCCAAAAAACGTCAAATTCTTTCAAAGTGTGATAATCCTACGTTTCCTTTTGAATTGCCGTTTTGTGCGTTTATATCATCATTGCAAATATGCGCTACAACCGAGCGTATTTGCCCTTTGGTGAATCTAGGCTATAATTCCGCCTTTTTAGTGAGGATAGATTATGTTTGAAATTAACCCGATTAAAACCCAGCTTGCCGATTTAGCCGCCCGTACCGCAACGCTCAGGGGGTATCTTTGACTTTGAGGTAAAAGTCGAGCGTTTAGAAGAAGTCAATGCGGAATTGGAACAGCCGGACGTTTGGAACGAGCCGGAAAAAGCCCAAGCGTTAGGCAAAGAGCGTGTTGCTCTAGAAACGGTGGTCAATACCATTCACGCCCTCGAGCAAGGTATTGAAGATGTAGAAGGTTTAATTGATCTGGCGGTGGAAGCAGAGGACGAACAAACCTTTCACGAAGCCGTGCAAGAAGCCGAACAATTAGAAGAAAAATTGGCTCAACTGGAATTTCGCCGAATGTTTAGCGGTCAGCACGATGCCGCCGACTGCTATGTTGATCTACAAGCCGGCTCAGGCGGTACGGAAGCACAGGATTGGACGGAAATGCTGCTACGAATGTATCTACGTTGGGCGGAAAGCAAAGGCTTTAAGACCGAGTTAATGGAAGTATCGGACGGCGATGTGGCGGGGATTAAATCGGCGACTATCCGTATTTCGGGCGAGTATGCGTTCGGCTGGTTGCGTACCGAAACAGGCATTCACCGCTTGGTGCGTAAAAGCCCGTTTGATTCCAACAACCGCCGCCATACCTCGTTCAGTGCGGCATTTGTCTATCCGGAAATTGATGACGATATTGATATTGAGATCAACCCGGCGGATCTGCGTATCGACGTTTACCGAGCCTCCGGTGCCGGCGGTCAGCACGTCAATAAAACCGAATCGGCGGTGCGGATTACCCATATTCCAAGCGGAATCGTGGTGCAGTGTCAAAACGACCGCTCCCAACATAAGAACAAAGATCAGTGTATGAAGCAGCTTAAAGCCAAGCTGTACGAAATGGAAATGATGAAGAAAAACGCCGATAAGCAGGCAATGGAAGACAGTAAATCTGACATCGGCTGGGGTAGCCAAATTCGTTCCTATGTGCTGGACGACTCCCGCATCAAAGATTTACGCACCGGCGTGGAAAACCGCAATACGCAAGCAGTTCTTGATGGCGATTTGGATCGCTTTATCGAGGCCAGCCTCAAAGCCGGTTTGTAAATTTTCCTCCAAATCCGACCGCTTGCAAGCGGTTGGTTTATCAAAATTTCTTGCAGAATGGTGAGCATTGGCACAAAACAGCCATTTCCATATAAATGTGGGACGCCGTTCTTACCCCAACCATTTCTTCAGTAACTCCCAGATAAAACCACTATATCCTCTTTAAAACTTAACGCAAACCTTTGCGTTGTAAAAGCCTGCCGACAAGTTGGGTGAAAGCAGGTAAAATAGCATTTTATTGATAGTATAAGGTGTTAGGATGAACGGTACAGAAATACTAGGCTATATTGCAATGGTAATAGTGGCTTGCTCGTTTTTACTCAAAGATGTGATAAAGCTGCGTTTGGTGAATGTGGCTGGGGCAGTTTGTTTTGTGATTTACGGTGGGTTAATCGGCTCGTATCCGGTAATGGGGCTAAATACGTTTGTGGCAGTTGTAAACGGTTACTATATTTGGAAAGCGATGAAATCCAAGCTCTAGCAAGCGGTGAGATTTCTTTGCAATTTTGCAATGATAGTTTGTCGCACGGCATTTCAAAATAGCGATTGAACTATAATGTGTACGCCCTTTAAGGTTGATTTGAAAGGGCGTACTCGGCAGTATGGTATTTTTCAAATAATTTAAGCTAAATGACCGCTTGTTTGTGTGTAATGCCGGAAAATGCCGATTACCCCATCAATTCATCAATCAACGCTTGTACGCTTTTGATGTTATCAATTTGGGAAATGCCGTTACCGACCGATACATAACCGTTGGTAAAATCGCCTTCCAACATTCCTAAACGCATACCGGTGCCGGCATTCATTACTTTGGCAATATCCGAACGACTTGCCCCTTTTTCGCTCATTTCAAAGCATTTTTTCGCAAGTTCGGTCGGTAATGAACGGTAATAATGCGGTTCGGTACGAAACAGCAACAAGTCATTAGCAGTGGCATTTACAATCCACTCTTTAACGTGCTGATGACTGTGACACTCTTTTGTGGCGATAAACGCCGTGCCAACCCACACGCCTTCCGCCCCTAATGCCAAACTTGCCTGCACGGATTTTTTGTCGGCAATCCCTCCTGCGAGCATTATCGGCAAATCGACTTTACCGACAAATTCTGCCAATACCGAAAAACTGCCTATCTCTTTCATTGGTAGAGTACCGCCTTCGTCAAATCCGGTCAGCACCAAAATATCTGCACCGATTTGTTGGGCTTTAAGTGCATCAGCTAAATTAGGGTTAGGCAAGCGGCAAATCATTTTTGTGCCGACAGCTTTAAATTTTTGGTAAATCTTTTCGTCAAGTAACCCGTTGTCTAGTACCACCGGCACACGCTCATCAATCAACAGCTCGACCATCAGATCAATCAGCGAAAGATCGTAAGATAAGATAAACGGCACGCCAAAGGGCTTGTCTGTTAATGCTTTAACCTTGCGAATTTCATTACGCATACGGTCTATCACCTCTTGATTGGAAGTGGGATTGGTCGTCTGCCCTGCGTGCGGTGCTAAGAAACCTAATCCGCCTGCATCGGCAACGGAAGCGACCAAACGGGCATCTGTCAGCCACGACATTGGCGCTTGGACAATCGGGTGCTTGATATTTAAAATTTGGGTAATTCTGTTCATTTTTCTGTGCCTCATCACTTAGAATTTCACGATAATTTTGCCCATTTGAGCATTGCTCGCCATATATTCGTGGGCTTGCACCATATCCTCAAAAGCAAATATTTTGTCAATTTCCGGCGATAACCGCCCGCTTGCTAAACCGTCAAATACAAATTTTTTCGCTTGGGCAACTTTTTCCGGTATTGTCGTGATTTCAAATAATTCATACCCTCGTAAATTTAAGTGTTTAGCGAGAATGGGGAATACCGGCACGGCAATATCGTCGTGGCTCAATGCACCGTAAATGATATATCGTCCGTTTTGTGCCATTGCGTGAAAAATGTTGGCAGCCTCTTTTCCCCCTACGGGATCGAAGACTAAATTCACGCCCTTTCCATCAGTGATTTCGAGCAATGTTGTCGTTACATCGTCTTCGGTGGTTGTAATGACAAAATCCGCGCCTTTTTCCAATAAAATATCCCCTTTTTTATGGGTGCGAGATAAAGCAATCACCGTTGCACCTTGCATTTTCGCAATTTGAATGCTTGCCAAGCCCACCGAGCTAGTCGCGCCGCCTAGCACGACAAAATCCCCATCCTGAATATTGCCAAATTCAATCAATCCACCATAAGCGGTAATAAATGCCATCCAACTGGCAGCCGCTTGCTCCATTGTCAAATTCTCCGGATGCTTGACGACTGCGTGAGCAGGTAAATTGACAATCTCGCCATAAGTGCCGTATTCGGTAAACATAAAAGACGGAATGACGCTCACTTTATCGCCGATTTTGACATCACTGACAGCTTTGCCAACAGCAATGACGATACCTGCACCTTCATAGCCCATTGTTGCAGGAAAGATAGGTTCAATCACATATTTCCCTTCACGATACATCATTTCAGCTCGATTTAATCCTAAAGCGTGCATTTGAATTTGAACCTCATTGCCTTTAGGTGTGGGCGTTTGTATATCAATAATTTTCAATACATTGGGCGAACCTGTTTGGGTAAATTGAATGTGTTTGCTCATCATCATATCCTTAATAAAAGTGTCACCTTATAAAGATAAGGTTAGTGCTATGGGTGTATTTTAATTTGTTGAAATCAAAAAAGAATAACGTAAAATGGAAAGCTATTTTCCAAAAATGAAAACTTATGAACCTCAATGCTCTCCGTCTGTTTGTTGCGGTTGTACAGGACGGCAGTTTATCCAAAGCCGCCCATCGTCTGTCCGTGCCGATTGCCACCCTGAGTCGCCAAATGACCGAGCTGGAAAAATCGTTTAATATTCAACTGTTTGATCGCCAGAAAACAGGGGTTAAACCTACAATGGCAGGACAACAACTCTATGAGCAGATCTATCAAAGTCTAGATAATTTATCGCAAGTTACCCAATCATTTAGTGGCGATTCGTGTGAAATTAGCGGAAAACTGCGTATTTCGACTTATACCGATTCGGAAGAAATTTGGGCGTGGATTGATGAATTTTGTGAACGACATTCAAACGTTAGTGTGCATTTGCAAGTAACCGACCGAGTGTTGGATTTAGTGGAAGACGGTATAGATTTTGCATTTCGGGTTGGGGACTTACAGGCTGATAATGTAGTTGCTCGACCTGTAATGACTATTCGGACTAAATGGTTGGCTCACAAACAGGTTTTGGAAAAATATGGTACACCTGACGGTTTAGACGATTTAGTGAATTTTCCGATTGTGGGCTGGGCAAAGCCCGATCATAAATATTTACAGATTCCGATGGGTAAAAAAGTGCTAAATTTGCCTTATATTTTTTCATCTAATGATGTCTATGCTATTGCTAATGCGATTAAAAACGGGCGTGGTATAGGGCTGTTATCCGAGCAGCTTGCCAATCATTTAATAAATGAACACAACTTGGTTGAGATTTTAGCCGATAGTACGATAAGTGAATTTACCGTACATCTGTTGTATGTTAAACATCGTCATCAATCGGCACTTAAGCAAGCATTCTTGGATTTTATTAAGGAAAAAACAAGGGTTGAAAGAACATAATAAAGCTAAAAGCGGTCATCTTTGCAAGATTTTTTGCAAAGCCGACCGCTTGTTATTGGAGAGCTTAGTAATCAACTAACGATTGTTGATCTGCGCCTTCTTTTTCGACAACCGGTTGAATCATATGTTCACGTTTCAAACCAAGGTCTAACGCAATCCCGACCGCAATGTAGATGGTGGAGTAAGTACCGAAGCCGATTCCGATCAACAATGCCAGTGAGAAGCTGTGCAGGGTCGGGCCGCCTAACACATAGAGCGCAATCACAACCACTAATGTTGTGATTGAGGTCATCAAGGTTCGGGCGAGGGTTTGGCTTAATGAAATGTCCACAATCTCAGCAGACTCGGCACGACGAACTTTCGGGAAGTTTTCACGCACACGGTCAAACACCACGATACTGTCATTCAGTGAGTAGCCAACCACCGAAAGAATGGCTGCCACGAAAGTGAGGTCAATTTCAATTTGCAGCAATGAAAAGACCCCGATAGTTACAATCACATCGTGGAATAACGCAATGATTGCCCCTGCTGCCAAACGCCATTCAAAACGCAATCCGACATAGACTAGCAACATTGCTAACGTGGCTAACGTGGCATAAATCGCCCCTTGAGTCAGTTCTTCCCCAACATTTGGGCCGACAAATTCAATACTTTGTATATTGGTGTTGGCGTCCAATTTTTGGTGAATCAGGTTCATTACCGTTGTACCGACATTCATATCCCCTGCGGAAGCCGGCAGGCGAATCATTACGTCTTTTTGACTGCCAAAGGTTTGCACCGTTGCACTTGGGTAGCCGTTTTCTTCCAATAATTCACGCACTTTGCCCAAATCGGCAGGCTGGGAGAAGTTAGTTTCGATTACCGTTCCGCCGGTAAAATCCAATCCCCAGTTAAAGCCTTTGGTGAAAATGGTAAACAGACAAAAAATTGTGATTAAAATGGAGAAAATATAACCAAATTTGCGATAGCGCATAAAAGGCAGCAAACGGTAAGGGAGTTTGATCTCCACATCTTTTTGGGTTTTTGTATCCATTTGATTGTCCTTAAATCCAAAGTTTTTTCACGCGCTTACCGCCATAGACCCAGTTTACTAGCATACGTGTGCCGGTAATGGCAGTGAACATTGAGACGATAACCCCTAACGCAAGGGTAATGGCAAAGCCTTTTACCGGCCCTGTCCCGACGGCGTATAAAATCAAGGAGACCAATACGGTCGTGAGGTTCGAGTCGAAAATACTGGAAAATGCGCCGTTATAACCTTCGTGAATCGCCTGTTGGATTGAACGCCCGTTGCGTAATTCTTCCTTAATCCGTTCGTAGATCAGTACGTTGGCATCAATCGACATTCCCACCGCTAATACGATACCGGCAATCCCCGGCATTGTGAGCGTTGCACCAGTTAAGGACATCAACCCAACGGTTAAAATCAGGTTCGCAATCAGGGCAGTGCTGGCGAATAGACCGAATACACGATAATAGACCAAGCAGAAGAGAATAGTTAAACCTAAGCCGAGTAAGCCGGCTTCCATTCCCTGTGTAATATTATCTGCACCTAATGATGCGCCGATAGTACGTTCTTCCACGATGACGATAGGCGCAATCAACGCACCGGAGCGGAGTAACACGGCGAGGTTTTGCGCTTCCGCCGGGCTGTTAATGCCGGTGATTTGGAAATGGCTACCCAAACGGGAGTTGATCGTCGCCACATTGATTACTTCTTCGTGTTTTTCGAGAATAACTTTGCCGTTGGCATCTCGGCGACCGGAATCTTTAAACTCGCTGTATAAGGTTGCCATTGGTTTGCCGACTGCACTTTTAGTCGCATTTGCCATTAAATCGCCGCCGGCAGCGTCAAGGGTGATGCTGACTTGCGGTAATCCCCGCTCGTCCGTACCGGAGGTGGCATTGATAATATGTTCGCCGCCCAATACTGCCTTACGGAAGAGTACAACCGGATAGCCGCTACGATCCGATTTTAACTCGGAATCTGCCGGCACAATCCCCCGACTTGCCTGCTCGGCATTCGCATTGGTATTGACTAAACGGAATTCTAAGGTTGCTGTTGCGCCGAGAATTTCTTTCGCACGGGCGGTATCTTGCACCCCCGGTAGTTCGACCACGATCCGATCTGCCCCTTGGCGTTGAATAATCGGTTCGGAAACGCCTAATTCTTCAACACGCTTACGCAAAATGGATAAGTTTTGTTCAATCGCAATATCACGGGATTCCGATAAGCCTTGTGCAGACGGTGAGAAGCGTACTAAGGCCGGCTCAATAAAGGCGGCTTCTAGGGTGGTATGATTGCGGCGAACGTAACGCACCGCTTTTTCGGCGGTTTGCGCATCGGCAAATTCAATTTCCGTGCTGTGATTTTCGCCTTTACGGATCGCTTTATATTGCAACTTCTCTTTGCGGAAATTGTTGCGTAACGTATCTTGTAGCTGTTCTTGTTGCTTTTGCATTGCGGTGTTCATATCCACTTCCATTAGGAAGCGAACCCCACCTCGCAAGTCCAAGCCTCGTTTCATCGGCTCGCCGCCGATTGAGGTCAGCCATTGCGGTGTTGCCGGCGCAAGATTGAGTGCTACGGAATAGCCGTCGCCTAATACTTCGGCAATTTTTTCTTTTGCCGGTAGTTGCTGCTCGTCTTTTTCCAAGCGAACTAAAATCGAGCCGTTTTCAAGGCTGGCGGCTTTCGGCGTAATATTTAACGCCTTGAGTGCAGATTGAACTTGGGTGAGCGTGTCTGCGGACGCTTGTTGTCCTCGTGTGCCTGAAATTTGCACGGAAGGATCTTCACCATATAAATTTGGAAGGGCGTATAAAGCACCAATGGCGATCACGAAGATCACCATTAGGTTCTTCCAAAGCGGGAAACGGTTTAACACAATAAGTCCCCTGTCTTAACGGAAAGAATTAAAGAGATTTGAGTGAACCTTTTGGTAACACTGCCACAACGAAATCACGTTTGATTGTTACTTCGGTCGTATCGTTTAACGCAATAACGATATTGTCATTGTCTGCGGCGACTTTGCTAATTTTGCCGATTAAACCACCGCTTGTCAGTACTTCATCACCTTTTGAGAGGCTGGCAAGTAACTCACGTTGTTGTTTTTGGCGTTTTGCCTGCGGGCGATAGATCATAAAATAGAAAATCAAACCGAAAACAACCAAAATAAAGATCATTTCCATTCCGCTGCCTTGTTGCATATAAAGCTCCTAAAATCAATAAGTTATTACATTTTTTTAACATTATCCTACAAAGGATAACATCAAATAAAATTACCGTTTCTAAACAGAAAAACGAGCAATAAAATAGCACAAAATCCCTCGTTTAACGAGCAGAAATTGATAACAATCACAGATCCGCTCTGTTCGGCAAGCATTTTGCATATAGAATGACACATATTGTTACGTTTATACTTAAATTCAACCATAAGGGATAAAAAATGAAAAAATTTTCCGTACAAGCGGTGCTTTTCGGTCTCTTTTTTGCAAACAGCGTGTTTGCCCACAATGTGCAACTCAATGCGCCCTTACCGAGTGCAAAGGTAATCAAAGACGGTGAATTGATGATTGAAGATAAAGAAATTATCTATAAACCGTGGTCGTCCGTTCAATTGAGAGGTAAAGTGCGGGTGGTGCATCATCTTGCCGGCAGAAGCAGTGTGAAAGAGAAAAACCAGCCTTTGATGGCGGCAATTAAAGCTGCGGGTTTTAACCGAAATCACTATCAAACCACCACCATTATCAATGCTGACGATGCGGTTATCGCTACCGGTTTATTTGTGAAAAACAGTGCGGAAGACGGTAAACGCCAAAATCCGCATTCGCAAGTCATTCTCGACCAAAGTAGCCAAGTAAAAAAGGCGTGGCAGCTCAAGGCGAAAGAGAGTTTTATCGCCGTATTGGATAAGCAAGGCAAGGTGCAATTTGTTGCCGAGGGGAAACTGTCTGCCGATCAAACCAAGCAGGTTATTGAGCTAGTCAAACAGTTGCTCAAAAATTAAAAAATGCGGGCGTTGAAAACTCACCGCCCGCGATAATTAACAAAAAATCCCGCTAATCCGACCGCTTGTCGTCAGCGGTATCGGGCTTTTCGTCTTCCGCTTTTTCATTTTCGTCCAATTTTGCCATTGCACCCTGAATAGTATGCTGAACATCAAGGGAAATCAGCCCACGCAACAGCTCCTCAGTTGCTTGAATTTTTTCCACAACAGTATTGCCCTGCTCATCAAAATAACCCTGTGCTTTTAAGCTGGTACTGAACGTCGAAAAGAGTGCCTTATCGAAAAATTCAGGGGCGTTAATGCCGTGTAATACGGAAAGGCGTTGAGCGATAGAACGGCTCTCTTTTTCCAGAGCGTTGCGCTCAATCTGCGGTTGCTCCATTAAGATACTCAAGCTGATATAGTAGCGTTGCAACAGCTCTTTCACACTGGCGGCGTGAAGTTGTAATGTTCTGATCCGTTGGCGATTGATGACGAACATTCCGCTCTTGTTTTTAATCAGATTTTGACGGCAGAACTCGACTAAAATTGCCTCAATATGCGTACGCACTTGTTCGGCTTCAAAATGGATAAATAGCTCGGCTTTCAAGAACGGGTAAATGCGTTGTACGCTTTGTAAGATCAAATCTTTTGACACTGCTTCGTGATGCAGCACAATATTTGCCACCAAAGACGGCAAGACAAAGAGGTGCTGAATATTATTGCGATAGTAAGTCATCAACACTGCCGACTGGCGTTCCAATCGAATAATCTCGCCGAAGTTATCTTTTTCCGAGATCACGCCGGAACGTGGAAGTTGAATAACGTGATCCAGCATTGCTTCGGCACTGTCGTTCGGCAGCGTAATATCCGCCGTATAAGGCACATTCCGAAAGAGTTGAAGATAGCTTTCCACCTGTTCTAACAACTGCTCTCGTGTCAGCGAGCGCTGGCGGGAAGCCAGTAGCACCGAGCCGATAAGATTTTTCGCATTTACCGCCGCTGCATTATTGATATGGATCATTACCTGTTTGGCAACGGATTCAACTGCACCGTTCAACCATTTTGGACGGGCATTATCACTTTCCGCCTCTTTCCATTCCGGAAAATGCTGATTGAGGTAGTGGTTAAGCGAAATCGGTTCACCGAAATTCACATAGCCTTGCCCTAAGTTACGCAATTTTTTAATCACCCGCAACACTAAGCCGGCATTCTCTTTCTCTTTTTCCGCCCCCCGTAGCTCTTTGGCGTAGGTGTCCACCTCTAAAACGTGTTCATAGCCGATATAGACCGGCACAATGCTAATCGGGCGTTTCAGCCCACGCTGCAAGGCTTGGAGGGTCATCGACATCATCCCGGTTTTCGGTTCGAGCAAACGGCCGGTGCGTGAACGTCCGCCCTCAATAAAATATTCCACCGAATAGCCACGGTAAAACAATTCCGCCAAATATTCACGGAAAATGGTGGAGTATAAGCGATTGCCCTTAAAGGTTCGGCGTAGGAAAAACGCGCCCCAACTTCTAAAAATCGGGCCGGCAGGCCAGAAATTCAGGTTAATGCCTGCCGCAATGTGTGGTGGCACTAAGCCTTGATGGTATAAAATGTAAGACAATAACAAGTAGTCCATATGGCTACGGTGGCACGGCACATAGACCAGCTCGTGTCCTTCCAGCGCTAATTTACGCACCCGTTCGGCATATTGTACATTGATGCCCTGATAGAGCTTATTCCAGAGCCAGCTCAGCACTCGGTCGGCGGTACGCAAGCTCTCGTGGCGGACATTAGCGGCAATTTCATCTAGGATTTTTTCTGCGGCTTTGCGGGCTTTTTCCGGTGAGCTTTTTGGTTTTTGTGCCTCGTCCTCAATTGCAGCTAAAATCGCCGGTGATTGTAATAATTTATTGAACATTGCTTGACGATCCGGCAGACGAGGGCCTGTTGCAGAATAACGCTGCTTGGCAAAGTGCATTTTTGCCACACGGGCTAATTTTTGGGCGATACCTTTATCCGCACCGTATTTTGCAACCATATAGCGTAAAGAGACCGCTTGTGAGAAGCGGACGAAGTTATCCCGTCCGAACCAAATCATTGTGATGACACGTTGAAACAGCCCTAACAAACGTAACACCGGTAGCCCTTTCTCTTTCCCCGGCGCTCTACCCCATAGCACCGACACCGGCACAACTTGAATATCCAACTGGTCATCAAGGCGGTTAAGATCGAGATAACGGTAAAAAATCAATTCCGTTTCGCTTTTTACCCCTTTAGATTTAAAAAAACGGCGACCTTCGTCCAAAAAGACAAAACGTGGCAGGCTTTGCCCCTGAATTTCATTATGTTCAAGGGGATCGGGTAAACCCTGTGCTAAGCAATTTTTTTGCAGAATGAGTAAATCCGTCTGCGAGGTATAGGGCAGTACATAGACTATCGGCTGCTCCCGTTTTAGCCCCAATTCCGTAATCGGATCAGTTGGGATCGCCCGTGATTTGACTAACAACGAAAGCGGTAAATTTAACGCTTTACGGTAGATATTCAACAAGGTGGACATTTTAGAAATCCTTTTTGAATAATTATGGTTGAATTTGTCGATTTTAGCATAAATTTATGGAATAAATCCCAATTTGTTAGTTACAAATCCGTTTTTACTGTATATAATACCAAAAATTTCTGTATATAAAGACAGTGAGGTAATTATGGCTCGTCAGCACCTGACAGCACGTCAGCAAGAGATTTTCGATCTTGTCAAACATCATATTGAAACGACCGGAATGCCGCCGACACGGGTTGAAATTGCGCGTGAAATCGGTTTTAAATCCCCGAATGCCGCCGAGGAACACCTCAAGGCACTTGCTCGCAAAGGCTATATTGAAATGCTTTCCGGCACTTCTCGAGGCATACGGATTTTAGTCGATACCGATGCCGCTAATGATGACGAAGGCTTGCCGTTAATCGGTAGAGTTGCCGCCGGTACGCCGATTGAGGCGATAGAGCATATTGAAGATCACTATCCGGTTAAAGGGGAAATGTTTAATCCGGCTGCCGATTATTTACTGAGAGTAAACGGCAATTCAATGGAAAATATCGGCATTTTAGACGGCGATTTGCTCGCAGTGCATAAAACTAACGTCGCCCGTAATGGACAAGTGGTCGTGGCTCGTGTAGATGATGAAGTAACGGTCAAACGGTTAGAGAAAAAAGGCGGCTTGGTCTATCTACACCCTGAAAATGACGAACTTAGCCCCATTGTTGTCGATCCGGAAGTCTCTTTTATTGAGATTGAAGGCATTGCAGTAGGTGTGATCCGTAGTAACGCTTGGATGTAGTCCTGAAAGCGATTTTTAATTTGTCAGAAAGCACTCTAAAATGACTGCTTGAAATGTTATTTCGCCGCTATAATAGGTATTTCTTATCGCAAGCGGTCAATTATCATTTATTTTTTACAAATCCCGATTGAAAACCGTCGTAGAAAGCCCCAAAATAGCGGTTTCTTTTTTACTAGGAATAACAGGGCAAATATGAACGTAGCAGAATTTCATCAAGCAATCGAAAGTGTGTGGGAGCGGATTGAGGAAGAGCTGGATAGACAGGGTTGTGATGTCGATTGCGAAGTGCAAGGGGCGGTGATGACGCTTACCTTTGACGATGATTCGCAAATTGTGATCAACAAGCAAGAAGCAATGCTTGAGTTATGGCTGGCGAGTAAACTCGGCGGTTTCCATTTTGCCTATCGGGACGGTGAATGGCTTTCGGCGGAAAACTGCTCTTTTTGGCAACATTTAGAAGAGGCAATGGCACGCCACGGGGAAACGGTTTCCTTTAGCTAATGGCGTTTTCCGCATTACTTGATCCCAAAGCGGTACTGCAAAACGTTTTTGGCTACCAATCTTTCAGGCAAGGTCAATCGGAAGTGATTGATGCTGTGCTAGCAGGTCAAGATTGCTTGGTGATTATGACAACAGGGGGCGGAAAATCCCTCTGTTATCAAGTGCCTGCACTTTGCTTGCCGGGGCTGACCTTGGTAATTTCGCCGTTGATTTCGTTGATGAAAGATCAGGTAGATCAACTGCTTGCCAATGGTGTCGAAGCGGGTTATCTCAATTCCAGCCAAAGCCTTGAAGAACAGCAACGGATTGAACAGAGAGCGATTTCAGGTCAGTTGAAGCTGCTTTATCTCTCGCCTGAAAAAGTAATGACCCATAGCTTTTTTCAGCTGGTGTCTCACTGCCATATTAGTTTAATTGCGGTCGATGAAGCCCACTGCGTTTCACAATGGGGCCACGATTTCCGCCCTGAATATACACTGCTGGGCGGTTTGCGAAAAACCTTTCCCAACATACCGCTTGTGGCACTAACGGCTACGGCGGATCCGACCACAAGGGCGGATATTATCCAGCATTTACAGCTGCAAAATCCCCATTGTTACTTGGGCAGTTTTGATCGCCCTAACATTCGCTACACCATTCAGGAAAAATTTAAGCCGATAGAGCAGCTGATTAAATTTCTCCAAAGCCAACAGGGCAAGAGTGGGATTATCTATTGTAACAGCCGTAAGAAAGTGGAAGAGATCAGCGAAAAACTTGCAGCACGCCGCTTTGCCGTGATGGGTTATCACGCCGGAATGACGGTTGGACAGCGAGAGACCGTCCAAAATGCGTTTCAACGGGATAATATTCAAATTGTGGTTGCCACCGTAGCTTTTGGAATGGGGATCAACAAGTCGAACGTGCGTTTCGTGGTACATTTTGATTTACCCCGCAGTATTGAAGCCTATTATCAAGAAACAGGGCGAGCGGGACGGGACGATCTACCGTCTGAGGCGGTGCTTTTTTACGATCCGAGCGATTACGGCTGGCTGCATAAGGTTTTACTTGAAAAGCCCGAAACGGAGCAACGCCAAATTGAGCAACATAAATTACAGGCGATCGGCGCTTTTGCCGAATCTCAAACTTGCAGACGCTTGGTTTTACTCAACTATTTCGGCGAATCCCGCCAAAAACCGTGTGAAAACTGCGATATTTGCTTAAACCCGCCGAAAAAATATGACGGCTTAATTGATGCGCAAAAAGTGATGTCGGTGATTTACCGCACCGGACAGCGGTTTGGGCTACACCATATTGTTGCGGTATTACGCGGATTAAATCACCAAAAAATCCGTGAATTACAGCACGATCAACTCTCTGTTTACGGTATCGGCAAAGAAAAATCGGCGGAATATTGGATCAGTGTGATTCGTCAGCTGATTCATCTCGGCTTGATTAACCAAAATATTGTTAATTATTCCGCCTTACAATTGACGGAAAAAGCCCGTCCCGTGCTACGTTCGGAAATTGCCCTTGAACTTGCCCAGCCACGGCTTGCTCTGTCCGGCACTGCCTATCTGCAAAAACAGCAATCGGCAAAACGTTACGATAAAGATCTGTTTGCCCGCCTGCGTTTTCTGCGTAAGCAGATTGCTGATAAAGAGAATATTCCGCCTTATGTGGTATTTAACGATGCGACCTTGCAGGAAATGGCTGAATTTTTGCCGACAACGGCAGCGGAAATGCTGGATATTAACGGGGTCGGCGAGCGTAAATTAGAACGGTTCGGCGGTGCATTTTTATCTCTAATTCAAGAACATCAACGGGCTCGACATTAACAAGCGGTCGGTTTTAGTGCATTTTTTGCATATGTAGCCAAATGCACAAAGAATAGTATTTCAATGTTATTGGTTGGTGTCGTATCTAGTATTCTTCATAATATAATTTTAAAGCCTTATTAAACGATTAAGCACTGCTCCCCTTCCTACGAGTAATCATTTAATCTGTTATATAATAGTGAGATTTGCTATGAGAGCGGCAGCCCTTGTATGAGCTTGAATTTGACTTATGATAGAAAGCATACTGTTAGCGTTCCTACGTTAATACCATGCTAGTTGTAGTTTGCCTGCCAAAAAGACAGATTATCTGCCTATATCAGCTATTTGCCCAGACTTTCACGCCATATTGCTGCAGTAATTCGGCTGTTTCATAAATCGGTAGCCCCATCACACCGGTAAAGCTACCGGAAAGATGTTGAACAAAAATACCTCCTAGTTTTTGAATCCCGTAAGCACCGGCTTTGTCCATCGGCTCTCCGCTGGCAATGTAGGCGTGAATATCGTCATCGCTTAGTGTTTTAAAGGTTACTTCGCTGGTCTGCACACAAGAAGAGAGCTGGTTGCCATTGCTTACACAAATAGCGGTAAATACTTGATGGGTACGCCTGGAGAGCTGTTTCAGCATTGTAAAGGCATCTTCGTGATCTTTCGGTTTGCCTAATATTTTCCCGTCAATAGATACGGTAGTATCGGCGGTTAGGATTGGGTGATTTGCAAGGTTTTGCTGAGAAAGTACCGCTTGTGCTGCTTTATTTTTACTTAATGCTATGCGTAAACAGTAGGCTTTGGCGTCTTCATTGGTAAAAGGGGTTTCATCCACTTCGCTTTCAATACGAAGTACATTTAACCCGAGGTTTTGCAGTAATTCCCAACGGCGTGGGCTATTTGAAGCAAGGTAAAGTGTATTCACCATCTTTTCTCCATAATTTTTTGTTATATAAGATGATTTTTTAATCGTTGATATTAATATTAGATTTTTTATGATAGCACCATTCTAAACAAAAGAGGTAAATACAATGTCTAATTTTCAGATTCATACTCTAGAGACTGCGCCACAGGAAGCAAAAGAGGCGCTTGAAGCGGTTCAAACTACAAACGGTTTTATTCCTAATTTAATTGGGGTATTAGCAAATGCACCGACTGCCTTAGAGACTTATCGGACGGTAGGGGCGATCAACGGACGCAATAGCTTAACGCCGACAGAACGGGAAGTCGTACAAATTACCGCTGCGGTGGTAAATGGTTGCGGTTTCTGTGTGGCAGGGCATACCAAAATTTCATTAAGACAGTTGCAAATACCTCAAGATATTGTGCAAGCCTTACGGGCGACTGCTCGTATTGAGAGTGATTTGAAATTGGATACTTTAGCACGCTTCACCCTTGCGGTGATATTGCAAAAAGCGAAGCTCAGCCAAGCCCAATTAAATGAGTTCTTTGCTGCTGGTTATACGCAACAAAATGCCCTTGATGTTATTTTAGGGGTGAGTTTGGCTACGCTGTGCAATTATGCAAATAATATCGCCAATACGCCGATTAACCCTGAACTGCAAGACTATGCCTAGTTACGCTCTTTGAGTAAGGACAAATTATCGGCGGGTTAATTGGTAGAGACGGCTTAGTAGGCTGACAGGTAATAGACGAGGAATAGCCCGCATTAAAAAAATAGCCAAGCCGTCTAATAAGCCTTGTAAGCCCGTATGGCGTTTGAGTTTGAACAGACGCCATTCCGCTTTAGCTTGATTCAGTCCGCTGCGCCGTGCGACCATACCGTTACCGACCCGTGCATACACTAAAATATCCGGCAAATTTGCCGCTTTTTTACCAGAGGCGATCAATTTTATCCACAGATAATAATCTTCCTGCAAATCCTGATAACCGCCGGCTTCAAGGACTGCTGATTTTTGGTAAGCAACTGTCATATGATTAAACGGGCAACGTTTGCGGGTGAATTTGATAATTTCATCGTTCGATGTAGGCACTTCCCGATAACCGACAATATCTTCTTTATTTCGACCAAATTCGGCAATTTGTCCACCAAAAATTACAGTTTCAGGATTGGCTTTGATAAAGGCAACCTGCTTTTCAAAGCGTGTCGGTACACAAATGTCATCGGTATCCATTCGGCATACCCACTCATTTTGGCAGTGAATTAAACCGATATTCAGCGCTTTGCCTAGCCCTTGATTTTGCGGTAAACGGACGATAACAAGCGGTAGCTTGTCGGTAAAAGTTTGCACAACGTGTTCTAATTCATCGGTTAATTTGCCGTCAAACACTAATACAATTTCGTCGGCTTGTACTGTTTGAGCTAATAGACTTTCAAAACATTCCCGTAAGAATTGCGGATTTTCTTTTATATACAGGGACATTAACACGGAAAATTTCATTAGATAAATCTCTTAAGATTGATAGCCAATTTCGGCGAAATAAAGGTGATGAACGCAATAATAAAATATTTTATCTTTTTACTTTGCCAGCCCATTTTTAAATAAAAACGGGCTGCACGACGAGATAAATTCATTATATGCGGATAAGCCAACATATATAATGAATTAAATTCAAAATATTTAGCTTGTTCAGCCGTTTTGACGTATTTTTGTCTGATAAGCTCGATGGCACGCTCCGTATTAGCTGTATTAGTTGAGACACTTGCTCGTTGGGTATGAAATGCACATTTTGTTAAGGCTTTATCAATATATTTGGGGTTAAATTCTTCATCTGAAATAGCTTTTAATACAAATTCATAATCTTCCAGCGATAATAAATCGCTAGATAAGCCTTTTAGTTTTTCAAAAAAGACTTTTTTAATTGCGATCATTGGCATACCGCCGACTTTATTTGCTTTTAAAATTCCTTCAAGCGTGATCTCTTTTTCATTTTTAAATGGACGGGTGAAATAAGAAAAATGCTCATTAATCATCATACATTCTGCGGGATGATAAATAAAATTGATCTCTGGGTAGCTTTGAATAGTCTTTTCTAATAATTCACATTTGTCCACTAAAAAACGATCATCGTCATCTAAAAATAATAACCAGTCATTTTTGGCATAGCGTACACCAATATTTCGGCTTTCTGCAGCCCCTTTATTTTCGCTATTCCGAATAATATTTACGGGAAAAGGATAAAAATGATGAATGTCTACCGGTACTTCGGAAAAATCATCAATAATAATAACTTCAAAATTATAGACTGTTTGATGTAATAAACTCTCTAATAAATAAGGAATTTCTTCCTTACGATTATAAGATGGCACAATAATACTAAACATTATTTATGTCCTTGCGATTGAAATAGAAGGATATATTTACCATTTCGCCCAAATAGTGATAAAAACATTAGCAATACCAACATAATACCGGGGAAAGCATAAGTATCGGCTTTTATATTTAAAATCGTAAATAATGCAAATGTGGATAGAATAAATTTCCAACTTCCATCAAACCAATTTTGAGCCAGGCGATAGATAAAGTAAAAAGTAAACATAGCGCAAGCTATTAAATAGCCAATGCCGCCATATAATAGCTGCCGTAAAAAACCGGAATCTGTACCGCCATAATAGCCTCCTTGAACTGCAAAATAGTAGCCATCTCCAATTAATATTTGTTTAATCGTTGGGATAAAAAGGTGTTTCTGTACGAGGGTATCCGTAGAAGAGCTAACACTACCTTTGCCGTAGATTAAATTAATAAGCGGTTCTAACGCATGTTCGACATATTTATGCTCGGTAAATTGTGTTGCTAAAAATAGACAGATTGCTATAAATAATAAGAGTATTGGAACGTAACGCCATTTAAAATAGAGAATGATACTTATAAGCGATAATATCAGAAAACTTCTGCCGGAAATTAAACCGATACATAATATTAAAAAAATAAAAATAGAGTGGATGTTATTATGCTTTTCATTATATGCCAATATAAAGTGAAACAAGAAAATATAAAATAGACTTAGCTGAAAGAATGCCGATGAAGTAATATTATATAGACGATATTCTTGTTCCGAACCGTAAAAGCGTGGTAATACCACATTGGTAGATAATGCGAAGTCAATAATAAATGAGACACCAAATAAGGCTAATAGCCCAATGGAAAACTGAATAAGGATACCGATTTTAAGATCTCTTAAAAATAGTTGTTGATTATTCGGATAATATAGATAATGAAATAAACCAATGCCTAATAAAAAGAGTAATAAGGTTTTAACATACATTATTGTTACAGAAAAATCATAGGTTTGATGTAGTAACATTGGGAGTGCACTTACGATAATTAACCCTATAATTGCGATTAAGCTGTCTATCGGCAGGAAAATTTCCCGTTTAAGCGGCTGTTTATAACCCTTATAAATCAGCATCAAAAGAGAGATTCCGCCTGCCAAAAATGCCATTCTCAAGAAATGGAATAGCCAAGGATCGTAAAGATAAAATAAATTAAGAATCGCAGACATTTTATTTTCCTAAATTTCTCATAACAGCCAATACTTTCTTTAAAGGGTATTTTATTATTTTTTTGATAAAATGATGCGAGATAGAGCCACGATTTGTTTCCAAATTGGAATTGATATTTGGATTTTCAATCACCATTAGTGGGCGTACAATTTTTATATCCAGCCCGAACTGATGACCAAATAGGATAAAATCATCGGCAAGCCAGTAAGGTATTTGAGTATGCAATATGTTTAAAAATTTTTCAGCAGCCGATTTTTTTATTAAATAGGCGACAGTGCCTGCAAAATAATTTTTATAAGGATAACTTATTGTCAGGCTACTATCAGGCAGCTTGCGTTGTAAAAATTGGAAGGTTGTCGGGTAATTAATTTCCAATTCGAGATCATTAAATTGTCGGATTTTTGATTGCCCTAATAAAACCATATCGCCTAAATAAGGTTGGCAAATAATCTGTTCCATATTTTTTTGGAAACTTTTATCAAACAGGGCGTCATCTTCACAAATTAGGCAATATTCATCTTGTGCAATATCAAGATCTTCCACAATTAATTGATAGACGGCTAAATGACTTAATGTACAACCAATTTCACCTTTTGTTACTGAACGTCCGTAATGCTGTTTAAATTGTGTAAGATTAAATTGGCGATTTAGCTCAATTTCACTTGCTTGCATCGTATTGATAGCGGAAAATACTGTAAAATCTTGCGTATCGGCTTGAGCAAAAAATAATGCTCTGCGATCGCTATCTTTTTCTAAAGAAATGACATATTTTTTCATTTTGAATCTTCTGTTATATCAATAATGTTGATACCGACTTTCTCAAATAGCTCGTAGCATTCTAAATATTCTTGTTGATCCACATTAATACGAAGTGCATAAATATCTAAATTCGGGTTTGACATCACATTGAGTACAGCACTGCTAAAATAAGTATAAATACGAAATTGTTTATCTGTTGTTTGCTGACTAATATAGTCTTCAAAAATCAGCGGGGTGTTAATATAAGTTACATTTTCTAATTGATACTGCTCCCTAGGGTGAGGCAGATAATAGTCAATATTAAACCGTTTAATTACACCATTTGCCAGTTCAATATTTTTATCATTATCCAGATAAACAGGCTGCCCTAATAAAATATTTATTGCCGTGTCTTTTTTTTTGCTTTCAAAAGAAGATGAATGACTTAAATCAATATAAGCTGTATTTTTAATAATATTTTTAAATTGGGGATAAATCGTATAATGTAATTGAGCGTATTTTTTTATTTTTTCTGAATTAAATTTATTTCTTAGATATTTATTGATGGTTCTACGGATAGGGGTATTTACTTCAGGTTGATAATAGACGCTCGAAGGTACAATATTAGCAGTGCCGTCATCAAATGTATAAAGCGTATCAAAACGAATACTGCTTAAAATAAACTGCATTTGAATATCATTGATACTGGCAATAAATACTTTATCAAATTTTTTCCGATGAAATTGATATTTAAGGCATAGAATTTGTTTGAATAGCCCGATTCTATCTGTTCTTTGTATAAAAGAAAAAAAGTACTGGCATTTTTGTGCTAACCGCTCACGATAATACTCAAATTTAGCATTATTTACAGAACATAGCATTACCCCATAAAAATTCTCCGTTGGATAACGTTCAATAATTTTCTCTGCGATCAGCACTTGCAGGGGGGTATAACATAAAATTAAATTCATTGTGTTTTACTTACCTTATTTGTCATAAAATAAAGAATAGGTAAAATTGTTACCGAACCGATGATGCCTGCGTAAGGTACATATTTTATATTCGTCCAGCCGGCTAATAAAATTAATGCTAATACATATATTATCGTTGAGATAATTGAGCACAATGAAATATAGTTGTTTTTTCCATAAAAGAATAAGTAATTAACTAAAATAAAATAAGGAATTACCAATGCGGTTGAAAACAAGAATATCACAATATAATATTTTGTCCCTAAAAACTGATTTCCCAATAACCATACAATTACAGATTCAGGTATAATACTCACTACAATAGCCGGAATCGGAATAATAAATAAGGAAAATAATGCCCATTTATGCACCTGAGTAATCCCGATTTTCCGCTGTTTTAAACGCTCAAAAAAATAGGGAATAGCCGCTTTATTTATCGCTTGTAAAATAACTGTTAAAATGGCGGAAATTTGAGCGCCCATTGCATATAAACCTAATTCAACTTCATTAAAAGTGTGATAAATAAAAATTCTGTCCAACTGCCCTTTTAAAAATAGACTGGCGTTGTGTAAAATTAAAGGAAGTCCAAAACCAAATAAATAGAAAATCGCAATGCGATAATCCCGCCAGACAAATTTTTTATGCTTCTGTTTTTTGGCATACAGTAGATAAGCCAAGCCGAACACAAAAATATTGCTGGCAAAAATGGCTAAAATCCGCTTTTCGACTAATTCGGTTTGATAAAGTTCCAGTAATAAAACGGTTAATAGTACAGAAGAGAGACTAGAGGTAAATTGAATAATGCTATAAGGTAGAGGCTGTTTTTGACACTGCCGCACACTGAGTTGTACATTCAAGAAAGATTGGAAAATTGCGGATAATGCCAGATAGGCTAAAATTTCCGATTGTAAATACCAGCAGACCAGCAAAATAATTGCCCCGCTAAACAAAGTGTAGGCATAACCCGAATGAATAACGAGTGCTAACGAACGCTTACCGTAGCGATAAAAATAGCGGGCAATCGCCCCCTCTTGGCTTAAACCGACAATAATCAGGAAAAGCGCTAGATAGGTTTGGTAGTAGGCAAGTAATCCGAACCCTTCTACCCCCAATTTTCGGGAAAGATAAGGAAGTAAAAGAAACGGCATTGCTCTAGAGGCAAGCTCACCGATTAAATAAATGGCACTGTCTTTAATGACTTTCATACTTTTTCCGGATCTTTGCAAAATATTTGCTCGATCCGACCGCTTGTAATCTTAAATTTGCTATTTTAATTTCAAACGGATAATGGGACAATAGACAATATTGATTTACCCTTAACAATTGACTGCCAATGTTTGTTGTTACCAAAATTATCACGGCGATCATTTTGCCACCGTTTAACGTATTGATTTTATGGCTGATGTCGCTCTGGTTCTTTCGGCTGAACTGGAAAAAGTTAGCATACGTTTCCTCTTTCTTGGGGATCGCCATTTTATATATTTTCAGCTTGCCTTACACCTCACAAAAATTACACGATTCGTTAGTCACGGAAGATAACCTTACCCTTGACGATTACCGTTCTGCCCAAGCTATCGTGTTGCTTGGGGGAGGCTTGCGGGACAGTAAAGAGCTATTCGGAAAACTCGCCATCAGTGAAATTGCGTTTGAACGGGTACGTTATGCGGCTTACCTCCAAAAGCATACCCAATTACCGCTGTTAATTACCGGCAGTAGCCCGAACGGTACATCGGAAGCTGCGGTAATGGCAAACGAGCTGAAAATGTTCTTTCAGATTCCAACCGAGTGGATCGAAGGAAAAGCAAAGACAACCAAAGAAAATGCGCAGTTTAGCCGTGCTATTTTAGAAAAAGCACAGGTTCGCAAGATTATTTTGGTTACAAATCAATGGCATATGCAACGTGCCAAGCTGCTTTTTGAGCGAGAAGGGTTTGAGGTCTTGCCCGCCAGCGTAGGCGGCGGCATTACGCCTTCAACCTACGGGCTAACAATAATGCATTTTTTGCCGGCATCCGGTGCACTGCACAGTAATGTACACGCGCTTAAAGAATGGATTGGTTATTGGAAAGAAAAATAAAAACGAGGGGATTTCCCCTCGCTTTCTGTCTTTTTATTAAAGCGCAATACCAAATTTTGCTTTGACAAGCGGGGCAAAATCGGAATAGCCGCCAACGTGTTCATTATCTAGAAAGATTTGCGGCACAGTCGCAACCGGCTTACCAACACGAGGTTCTAAATCTTCTTTTGAGATCCCCTCAGCGATCATATCCACAAATTTAAAATCAAAATCAGTCAATTCCGCTTTCATTTTTTCTGCCAATGCTTTGGCATTACGGCAGTAAGGGCAAGTTAAGCGACCATAAATTTCAACAAACATACAATATCCTCTAAAAAGTAATAAGAACACAAAATTTTAACAAAGTTTCGCCACTGAAGATAGTGTAAGAGGTTAGAATCGCCGTTTTGCTTTACGGCAGAACTTTGCTAAACTGCGATTATTCAAACGAAAGAAATAGAGAGAAAGGCATTTGAAAGGGCTAATTATTCGTCTTGTGCTAGGCTTGGTTCTGATGCTTTGGGCTTGGGATATGGTATTTCCTTGGCAAAAAGCAATGCAGTCGGAAGAGAACAGCTTCGCCCATATTCAACAGAAAAAAATCGTTAAAGTGGGAATGATCAACCACCCGATGTCCTACTTTTTCGGAGCGGAAGGCACTGCCGGTATTGAATATGATTTAGCTCGCCAATTTGCCGACTATATTGGGGTAAATTTAGAAGTAAAGCCTTTCGATAGCAGCGAGCAACTGTTTGATGCGCTAAAACAGAATAAAATCGACATTGCTGCCGCCGGTCTATTGTTGCAAGCCGAACAAGCGGAGCAGTTTCAAATTGGTGCGAGTTATTATTCGGCATCTTGGCAAGTGGTGTATAAGAAAGGCGAAACCCGCCCGTACAGCATTGATGAGCTTCGTTCGGAGCTGATTGTGCCGGCCGGCTCTGCCGTTTTACCGGTGCTACAAAAACTACAAGCCCGTTTTCCTAAACTCAAATGGCGTACCACGGATAAATTCACCCAAGAAGAATTGTTGATCCAAGTGGCAGACGGGACGATTCCTTATACGGTCGCCGTCTCTATTGATGTGTCCGCCTTGCAGCATATCAAACCGACTATTGCGGTCGGCTTTGATCTGACGGACGAACAGCCGGTGGTATGGTACTTACCGAATAAGCCGTACAGTGAATTGCAAGCCTCGGTTCTGGAATTTATGCACCACGCTAACGAAACAGGGCTGATTGCCCGTATCGAAGAAAAATATTTCAACTATCTCGCCCGTTTCGACTATGTGGACAGCCAAAGCTACCTGAAAGCGATTGATAATCTACTGCCGAAATATCAACATTTATTTGAGAAATACCGTGGCGAATTAGACTGGCAAATGCTGGCGGCGATTGCCTATCAAGAATCCCATTGGGATCCGTCAGCCACCTCTCCAACGGGGGTTCGGGGCATTATGATGCTCACACGAGATACGGCGGAGCGAATGAACGTTACCGACAGACTCAATCCGGAACAGAGCGTGCGGGCAGGGGCGGAATATCTGCATTTATTGATGAGCCAACTGCCGCAAACCATCGACAAAGAAGATCGCATTTGGTACGGTTTGGCTGCTTATAATATGGGAATGGGACATTTGATCGATGTCCGCCGCCTCACCAAGCAACTGGGCGGCAATCCGGATAACTGGCTGGACGTGAAAAAGAATTTACCGCTACTGGCGGAAAAACGCTATTACAGCCAGCTCAAATACGGCTATGCACGGGGATTTGAAGCCTTTCAGTATGTGGAAAATATCCGCCGTTACTACAACAGTATCATCAACCAACAACGCCTCAAAGAGCAGGAATCCCAACGACAAGAAAAACAGCAACAAAAAGATTGGCTTGCCGAAACACTAACCTTAGGCGAAAATAGCCAACAGCCCGTTTCCCCAGCAGAAAAATAGGAGCAACAAATGGTGAGAAGACGAAAACTAAAGCAAAACGTCAAACGCTTAAAGAGTAATAAAGCCCGCAGGCTGTTACATCTCCACCAATTAAAACGCCGTATTGCCGACCGCCGCCGAGTCAGCTTCGTGGTTTTAGAACAAGTGGCTTAATGCCTCATTCCCGAAAATTTGCAAATTTTTACGGCAAACCGACCGCTTGCTTTCTAGCCGACCGAGCGAAAACTCGGTATAATCCCGCACCTTTGCAAATGGCGAGCTAATCACATTGCCAAGAATGCGTTCGGCGGGCACACGCCCGCTGCTAATTTTCATCGTAGGTTCGCCTACTTTCATTTGAGCAACAACATATTTCAATGCAACATTTAGATACCCATAAAATGCGAAATATCGCAATCATTGCCCACGTTGACCACGGCAAAACCACTCTCGTGGATAAATTATTAAAGTTATCCGGCACATTAGATACGTCCCGTGGCGATACGGACGAGCGTGTAATGGACTCCAACGATCTGGAAAAAGAGCGTGGCATTACCATTTTAGCAAAAAATACGGCAATTAACTGGAATGACTACCGTATCAACATTGTGGATACGCCGGGACACGCCGATTTTGGTGGCGAAGTCGAGCGTGTTTTATCAATGGTGGATTCCGTCTTATTAGTGGTGGACGCTTTTGACGGCCCAATGCCGCAAACCCGCTTCGTTACCCAAAAAGCCTTTGCTCACGGGTTAAAACCGATTGTGGTGATCAATAAAGTCGATCGTCCGGGCGCACGTCCCGATTGGGTAGTTGACCAAGTTTTTGATTTATTTGTCAATCTTGGTGCAACGGACGAACAATTAGATTTTCCGATTATCTATGCTTCCGCTCTTAACGGCGTAGCCGGTTTAGATCACGAAGATCTCGCACCGAATATGGATCCGCTGTTTGAAGCGATTATTGAACATGTTTCCCCGCCGGATGTCGAGCTGGATGCCCCGTTCCAAATGCAGATTTCTCAATTGGATTACAGCAAATATCTCGGCGTTATCGGTATCGGGCGGATTAAACGTGGTACGGTAAAACCAAATCAGCCGGTTACGGTTATTGATGCGGAAGGTAAAACCCGTAACGGTCGGGTCGGGCAAGTGCTTGGGCATTTAGGTTTGCAACGCTATGAAGCGACTGAAGCCTATGCCGGAGATATTATTGCGATTACCGGTCTTGGCGAGCTGAATATTTCCGATACACTCTGCGATATTAACAATGTCGAGGCTCTGCCGCCACTTACCGTTGATGAGCCGACTGTTACAATGTTCTTCTGCGTTAATACTTCGCCGTTCTGCGGACAAGAGGGGAAATTTGTGACTTCCCGCCAAATTTTAGAGCGTTTGAAAAAAGAGCTCGTGCATAACGTGGCACTACGGGTGGAAGAAACGGACGATTCCGATATTTTCAGCGTATCCGGACGGGGTGAACTGCACCTATCCGTTTTAATCGAAAATATGCGCCGTGAAGGCTATGAACTTGCCGTTTCTCGTCCGAAAGTCATTTTCAAAGAGATTGACGGGCGTAAACAAGAGCCGTTTGAGCAAGTTACCATTGATATTGAAGAACAGCATCAAGGGGCGGTAATGGAAGCACTCGGTATCCGTAAAGGCGAAGTGCGTGATATGGTGCCGGACGGCAAAGGTCGCACCCGTTTAGAATATATCATTCCGAGCCGCGGCTTAATTGGCTTCCGCAATGAATTTATGACAATGACATCAGGCACAGGCTTGCTCTACTCCAGTTTCAGCCATTACGATGACGTAAAAGCGGGTGAGATCGGGCAGCGTATTAATGGCGTACTGATTTCTAACGGGACGGGTAAAGCATTAGCATACTCACTCTATGCGTTGCAAGATCGAGGTAAGTTGATGATTGAACACGGTGCTGAAATTTATGAAGGGCAGATTATCGGTATCCATAGCCGTTCAAACGATTTAACCGTGAACCCGCTTGAAGGTAAAAAACTGACCAATATGCGTGCATCCGGTAAAGATGATGCTTTAACTCTTACCACACCTGTGAAATTTACCCTTGAGCAAGCGTTGGAATTTATTGATGACGATGAATTAGTGGAAGTTACACCGGCTTCCGTGCGTATCCGCAAAAAACTGCTGACCGAAGTAGAGCGCAAGCGGGCAAGTCGTACAACCTCTAGTACCAGCACTCACTAATTTATAAAAAATAAGGGACACATCGGTGTCCCTTTTCTTTTTACTCATTAAATAATCAAATTCGCAACGGCAATGCCGACAAAGCAAGCAACGGTTACGCCGATTAAACCCGGTACCATAAAGCTGTGGTTAAAGTAGTATTTGCCGATTTTGGTCGTGCCGCTCACATCAAAATTGACTGTCGCAATATCGGAAGGGTAATTCGGAATAAAGAAATAGGCATAAGTCGCCGGCATTAGCCCGATCAGCAACGGCGCAGGCAAACCTAGTCCGATACCGACCGGCAACATCATTATCGCCGTTGCCGCTTGGCTGTTAATCACTACGGAAACGGCAAACAGGGCGAAAGCAAATGTCCAAGGATATTGATTAACCATTTCAGTAATGCCTGCTTCAAATTGTGGCATTGCATATTGGAAGTAAGTATCGCTCATCCACGCAATCCCGAAAATGGCAATCGTCGCCACCATTCCTGATTTAAAAACGACGCCGTTCGGCACATTTTGCGGATTGGTTTTCGTCATCAAGAGGATAATCCCGCCAAAACAGAGCATCATCATTTGGATAATCAATCCCATTGAAATCGGTTTAACCTTTTCACCGGTGCCGACCGTGCGAATATCCTGTAAAACGGCAATCACAATAATTACTGCAAGAGCGGCTAGAAAGAGAAAGAAGGCTTGCTTAGCATTTGGCGGCAGGGTCTCGTTTAATGTGGTACTGGTCGTATTTAAAATACGTTCACGCCAAATCGGATCTTGCAAACGGCGTTGATATTCCGGATCGTCTTGTAGCTCTTTACTGCGGCGTAAACTATACAGCGACAGAGCAACCGTGCCGGCAAAGGTGGCTGATACGGTTACTGCCACAATGTGCAGCAAGGTAATATGCTCAAAGCCCGGCAAAGCGGTGATTTCTTTCAGATAAAAGACAACCGCTGCGGAAATCGGGCTTGAGGTAATCGCTAATTGCGAGGCAACGGAGGCTGCAGCCATTGGGCGTTCCGGGCGGATATTATTTTTCAACGAAATATCGGCGATAATCGGCATTACAGAATAAACCGCGTGCCCAGTGCCGAGCATAAAGGTGAGCAGATAAGTTACCAACGGGCCTAGCAAGGTAATGTATTTCGGGTTTTTACGCAGCACCTTTTCAGCCAGTTGCAACATAAATTTTAACCCACCGGCAGCTTCCAATATTGACGCACAGGTAACAACCGCCAAGATAATCAGCATCACATCAATCGGGGCTTTGCCTAGCGGCATTCGTAAAATAAAGACTTCAACTGCAAGCCCAATGCCCGAAACGACCCCTAAGCCGATACCGCCGTAACGGCTACCGGCATACAGAAACCCCAGCAAAAGTAGAAATTCAAAATAGAGCATAGTGTGTTCCTCAATATAAAAATGAAATGCGGTCATTTTACTCTATCTGCAAGCGGTCAAAATAGAGGGGATTTTTACCTAAATCAAATTCTGTGAAATTTTAGTTTTAAACCGTATTTTTCCTAAAATTCCCCGCTAAAATTTGCTAAAAATGTGATCTAGGTTACAAAACTAAAACGTTTTAGCAAATAGTGCTTTTTAAGCTAAATCGTTTTAGTTAAAATAATTAGGTCTAATTTTCAACAATAAACAAAGGTGGATTTATGAATTTTCCTCAAATCGCCCAACAAGTGATTGATAAACTTGGCGGCAAGGATAACATTTCGGCGGCAGCCCACTGTGCAACCCGTTTGCGTATGGTCGTAAAAGATGAAAACTTGATCGACAAAGAGGGCATTGAAAATATTGAAGGGGTTAAAGGTCAATTTTCCGTTGCCGGTCAATACCAAATTATTTTTGGTTCGGGCACGGTGAATAAAGTGCACGCAGAAATGACCAAACTGCTTGGCATTGGTGATATGACCACCTCCGAAGTAGCGAGTGCCGGATCAAGTAAACAAAATATTGCCCAGCGTTTAGTGAAAGGATTGGCGGATATTTTCGTCCCGATCATTCCGGCGATCGTGGCAGGCGGTTTGTTAATGGGGATTCACTCAATGCTTACGGCAAAAGGCTTCTTTGCCGAGGGCGTGAATGTGGTGGATATGTATCCGGGCATCGCTGATTTGGTTGATTTAATCAACACCTTTGCGAATGCACCTTTCGTTTTCCTACCGGTTCTACTCGGCTTCTCGGCGACCCGTAAATTTGGCGGAAACCCGTTCTTAGGGGCAGCGTTAGGAATGTTATTGGTTCACCCTGCCTTAGCGGACGGCTGGAATTATGCGGTAACCTTGGCAAACGGCAATATCAAATACTGGTCTGTATTTGGCTTAGAGATTGAGCGGGTCGGCTATCAAGGCACGGTTATCCCGACCTTAGTCGCAGCGTGGGTGTTGGCAACCCTAGAAAAAGGGTTCCGCAAAATCGTACCGTCATTCTTAGATAACCTCATCACGCCGCTATTCTCACTGTTTATTGCCGGTTTCTTAGCGTTCACTATTATCGGACCATTGGGACGTGAAGCCGGTTCGTTAATCAGTGCGGGCTTAACTTGGTTATACGACAGCTTAGGCTTTATCGGCGGTGCAATTTTCGGGACATTCTATGCCCCAATCGTGATTACCGGTATGCACCAAACTTTTATTGCCGTTGAAACGCAATTATTGGCGGAAGTGGCTCGCACCGGCGGAACATTTATCTTCCCAATTGCGGCAATGTCAAATATTGCACAAGGTGCTGCCTGCTTAGGTGCGGCATTTGTAATGAAAGATGCGAAAGTGCGTGGTATCGCCGTACCGTCGGGTATCTCGGCACTTTTAGGCATTACAGAGCCGGCAATGTTCGGGGTGAACCTACGTTACCGCTACCCGTTTATTGCGGCAATGATCGCCTCCGGTGTGGCGAGTGCGTTCATCGCTTTCTTCAACGTTAAAGCCATCGCACTCGGTGCGGCAGGCTTACCGGGTATCCCGTCTATCAAACCGGATAGCCTCGGAATGTATATTGTCGGTATGATTATTTCGGCTTCGGTCGCTTTTATTATCAGTGTGATTTTAGGGAAACGAGCGCAAGCAAAAGCCTAATTTAATTTCTTGAAATGAAAAAAGCCACCTGCAAAAAGGTGGCTTTTTTATTGCAAGCACTTGGTTGGCAGTTTATTTTTGCAAAAATATGGCTGATACTTACATTACAAAGATAATGCAATAAATCTACAAATGAATTTGTGTACAAATGCAGGAATACCACGCTAGTATCTGTAAAAATCATACTATTAGATTTTGCTAAAAGGAAGCGAACATTACGCCTTTACCTATAAGCGATCAGTTATTTTGCATAACGGCGATATAATGTTGCGGTATTATGTAGCAAATACATAAAAATAGAGATTTTAACAGAATGTAGGGACACACTGCGTGTGTCCTTTATAAAAATCAAATTATTTCAATAGGTTAAAATCCGGACACACGCAGTGTGTCCCGACAAGCGAACAAAAAACAACTTTGTGCAACTGCTACATAATATTGTAATGTTGCAAAAAAGCGGTCTGAACTGACCGCTTGTTGAATGGATAGGGCGAGTTACTCACCCTTTATGTTGGGTTAATGGCTGTATTTGGTTTCGTCAAATTCCGGGAGCGGTTTGTGTTGGCTGCCAAGGAAGGTGTAGATAACCGGTAATACAAATAGGGTAAAGAGCGTGCCAATGCCCAAGCCTGCCACAATCACCATTCCGATGCTAAAACGGGCGATTGCCCCTGCGCCTGAAGCGAACAGTAATGGGATAAGCCCTGCGATCATTGCTGCCGTCGTCATCATAATCGGGCGTAGGCGAATGGTTGCTGCGTGTACAATCGCTTCAAAGCGGGATTTACCGTGATTGAGCTGTTCCTCTTTCGCCACTTCACACATTAAAATACCGTGTTTGGTGATTAAGCCGACCAGGGTAACTAATCCGACTTGTGAGTAGATATTTAAGGTCGAGCCAGCGATTTTGGCGATGCCGAGAATGTTCATTACTAATAATGCACCGCTTACCGCAAGTGGTACGGAGACTAAAATCACCATTGGATCACGCCAAGATTCAAACTGAATTGCTAACACTAGGTAAATAATGACAACTGCCAGTGCGAAGGTCATCGCCATTGCGTTACCTTCCTGCACATATTGGCGGGCTTCGGCACGGAAATCGTATTGATAGCCTTTCGGTAGGGTGCGATCAAGCTCGGCTTTTGCCCAGTTTACCGCATCGCCGATTGAGCCTGCCACAACTCCGGCAATCGTTGCCGAGTTGAGCTGGTTCATTCTCGGTAAGCTGGACGGCTGGGTAGTCAGTTCCACCGTTGTGAATGAACCGAGCGGAATGGACGCACCACTGGCGGTGGTAACATAATATTTCATCAAATCTTCCGGATTTAGCCGGTCGTTACGCACCGCTTGCGAGACAATCGGATAAGCTCGGGAGTCAATATCCACACGGGTAATAATCGCACCAGATAGGAATGCACCTAATGTGCTGCTGACCTGCTGCATTGTGATGCCGTAGCTACCCATTTTTTCACGATCAAATTTCATACTCATTGTTGCCGTATCGAACTTGAGGTCGAGGCTTGAGAAGAAAAATTGACCGGAGGCTTGCGCTTTTTTGAGGAAGTCGCTGGCGACATCGGCTAATTTTTCGTAGCTGTCCGAGCTGGTTAGCACCAGTGAGAACGGTAAGCCGTTTTCACCGGTTGAAATTTCAGGGAACGCAATGGCGTTAATATCCATTCCGACCACGCTTTTACCGGCTGCGGCAACGTCGTTGGAAATAGCGGCACGTTCACGGCTGCGTTCGTTCCAGTCTTTTAAGGAAATAATGGATAACGCACTGTTTCCGCCGTTGAAGCCTGCGATTGTCATCATTGCATCGACTTCAGGGATTTTCTGCACGCTTTCTTCAAATGGTTTGATTGCCGCTTGGGTGTAATCCAAATTCGTATTGGACGGCCCATTGGCGATACCGACCACGAAGCCACGGTCTTCCGTTGGGGCAACTTCGCTGGAGAGCGATTTGAATAAGAACGGTAGGCTGATAAAAATCAGCACAGCAAAGCCGAGCATTACCCAACGCACAGACATCACCGCTGCCAGCATATTGGTGTAGCAGCTTGTCATTTTGTCTAACATTGCGTTGATACATTTAGCGAAACGCCCTTCTTCATCGCCATTGTGGGCTTTTAAAACACGGCTGGACATCATCGGCGAGAGCGTTAAAGCCGCAATCCCCGAAATAAAGACCGCACCGGCTAAGGTTAAGGCAAATTCTTTGAACAGTGAGCCGGTTACGCCCTCCATCAACGCCATTGGCGAGTAAACTGCCCCAAGGGTGATTGTCATCGAAATAACCGGCACGGCGATTTCCCGTGTGCCGATAATAGCGGCATCGAACGGGCTTTTGCCCTCTTTAACGTGGCGTTCGACATTCTCTAGCACCACAATGGCATCGTCCACAACCAAACCGATCGCTAAAATCAGGGCTAATAACGTTAATAGGTTAATCGAAAAGCCCATCATTTGTAGAATAAAGAGGACGCCGATTAAGGAAATCGGAATTGTAATAACCGGTACGATCATCGCCCGTAGTGAGCCTAAGAACAGGATAATCACCACTAACACGATTAACGTCGCTTCGCCGATAGTTTTGACTACTTCGTTGATTGAGCTGTTAATGGCAATGGTTTTATCGTACATAATCTGCCCGTCAATAGATTCGGGCAGGTTTTTGACGACCTGTGCAAACATCGGGTAAATGTCTTTGGCAACCGTCAGTGAGTTGGCGGTGGAAGCGGCAGAGACGGCTAATACCACCGCTTCTTTGCCGTCTGCGGTCGCACGGGCGGCATCGCTGGATTTATCCAGTTCTACTGTTGCAACGTCTTTGAGCTTGATTTGATTGCCCTCTGCCGTTGTAGCAAGCGTTACATTTTCCAGTTCGGAGACAGACGGCGTGGTCGATTGGACTTTGTTACGGTAAACCGTATAGTAGCCGTTGGCATTGCCCGCCGCCGTTTGTAAGTTATTGGCACTCAATGCTGCTAACACACTGGCGCCGGACAGGTTATTCGCCGCCATTTTGTCGGGGTCAAGCCAAATGCGTAAGCCGAAGGTTGCGCCGCCGAAAATATCCACGCTAGATACGCCGTTTACGGTGAAAAATTGCGGCTTCACCACACGGTTAAGATAATCGGTTACCTGTGAGGCGTTCAGCTCATCGGAAACGAAGCGGATATACATTAACGCATCGTTTGAACCGGTCGAAACGCTGATGGTCGGATCGTCAATCCCGCTCGGCAAATTAGAACGTACCGCATTCACTTTTGCCGAAATATCGGCAAGTGCTGTATTCGGATCGGTATTTAATTTCATCTTCGCCGTAACGGTGGTGGTACTCGGCGAGCTGGAAGAGGTCATATAGTCAATATTGTTGGCTTGAGCGACCGCTTCTTCCAGTTGGGAGGTAACGAGGGCTTGCATCAGGCTGGCGTCCGCACCGGAATAATTGACGCTGACCGTTACAATGGATACGGTCATTTCCGGATACTCACGCACCTGCAATTTGTTGATCGATTGTAAGCCTAAAATGGTAATCAATAGGCTGATACAAATCGCCAACACCGGTCGTTTAATAAAAATATCGGTAAATTTCACGGCTTACCTCATTATAATTTATTCACGTTTGCCGGAGCGGTAACGCCGACTGCCTCTTGATCGGAGAGGCTGACTAACGCATTATTGGTTAAACGCTGCAAACCGCCGGTAACGATTAAATCGCCGACTTTCACCCCTTTGCCTAATTGCGCATAGATACCGCTGCGATCGAGGGTTTTTACTTCTACTTGCTTGGCTCGGAACATTTTATTCACATCAAGGCTTGGGTCTTGTTCCGCCATTTTGGTTACCATTGCTTTGTCTTCATCGGATAGCGGTTGTAAAACGTACACCGTTTCGCCGTACATTGTGTAGGTAACCGCAATTTGCGGCACAATAATTTGATTTTTCTCGGTCGTTAATGCCACATTTAAACGGGCGAACATACCGGAGAGCAGCTTTTGTTGCCCTTCTTCGACAGTTGCTTCTAGATTGATTAAGCCGGTAGCACGATCCACCGCCGGTTCAATCGCACTGATTTTTGCCGGAAAGGTTTGCCCTGCCAGTGCATCGACTTGCGCCGTTACTTTTTGGCCGACAAAAATATGCTCTAAATCCGTTTGCGGCAAGGTAAAGCGGATTTTCATTATGCTTTGATCTTCCACCCGCACAATGTCCGTGCCGACATTGATATATTGCCCGACATTTACATTGACGATCCCCGCCACACCACTAAAGGGCGCATAGATTTGACGGCGTTTAATCGACTCTTTTAAAGACTCAATATTGGCGACTAACTGATCGTAGGCGGCTTGTGCATTATCCAACTCCATTTGCGAAGCACTTTTGCTGGCAATCAAATTACGATAGCGTTGCAAAGTGGCACGCACCGAAGGTAATTGGGCTTCGGTGGCCCGCAAGCTGGCGCGTTCGACCGAGCTGTCTAATTCCACTAATAGCTGCCCTTTTTCGACACGCTCACCCGATTTCACCAGCACACGGCTGACTGTGCCGCCGATTTGCGAGCTAAGCATTGCCCCTTGATTTGGGCGGATAGAACCCACGGCGGAGAGCATTGGTGTCCATTCCTGCGGTTGTACCTTCATCGCCGTTACTTGACTGACGGACTCCGGCATATTTTGGGCAAATTCTGCCTTTTTCTTTGCAATAAATTGTTGCATAAAAACCACCCCGCCAAATACGACAAGGACGATAATTAACATAAGCACAATGAAAATCTTCCGCCCGACACCGGGTTTTTGGCTTTTCGTTGTCATATTTTCTCCCTAAAATTAGTTTAAAATGTCATTGCTTTCCAAGTACGGTGCATCACGTCTTCCAACGTTTTGGCAGAAAACTGCGCCAATCCGACCGCTTGTAAGTGAGCGAGATCCAAAGCGACCCCTAGACTAAGTGAAAACAGCACTTCGCTCGGTAATTGGGCGATCACGCCCGCATCTTGCCCACGTTTAACGAATAAGTTCCACGTTTCCTGAGGATCGTTAAAACATTCGCCGATAATTTGTTGCAAACCGGATAACGCACGATATTGGTACAAATTGACCGCCACCGTGGGATTATCCTGCAAAAATGCCCACTTACACTGCCAAAGTTGAGCGTACTGCTCTTGTAGCGGTAGCGTCAAATCCAAGCAGGTATAAGCGGTTGAACAAAAACGCTCGTATAGATCGTAGGCAAGCCGGTTGAGCAGATCATCTTTATTTTTGAAATAAAGATAGAGCGTGCCGGAGGCTAAGCCCGCCTCTTTAGCAATTTTGTGCATCGATAAATTTTGCAAGCCGTCTCTTGCCATTAGCAATTCGGTACTGGAAAGAATGTGGCGTGCCACTTCATTTAAAACAGGTTGTTTTTGCATAAATCCCCCTAAATGAACGGTCGTTCATTTTACTGATTTTCCGATTATTTACCAAAGTGCTAAGCGTAAAATTTTTGTAAATTACCCGCCCTCTTTTTGCAGATTTTTGCGTCAAACCGCCCGCTTGCCCGCATTGAATTTACGCAAACGTTTGCGGTATAATTTGCAATGTTTATTTCAATCTATCTTACTAAGGAAACAGAATGACCGACCGTCCAATTCAACAGGCGTTACTCAGTGTGTCCGATAAAACGGGCATTGTCGAATTTGCACAAGGCTTAGCAAAGCGAGGCGTAAAATTACTCTCCACCGGCGGTACTGCGAAATTATTGGCAGACAGCGGGTTAGCCGTAACGGAAGTGTCCGATTACACCGGTTTTCCTGAAATGATGGACGGGCGGGTGAAAACACTACACCCGAAAGTACACGGCGGGATTTTAGGTCGCCGTGGCACAGACGATGCGATTATGCAGCAACACGGCATTGAGCGTATTGATATGGTGGTGGTTAATCTCTATCCTTTTGCACAAACTGTGGCGAAACCGAATTGTACCCTTGAAGATGCGGTAGAAAACATTGATATTGGCGGGCCGACAATGGTGCGTTCGGCAGCGAAAAATCATAAAGATGTGGCGATTGTCGTCAATAACGGCGATTTTGATGCGATTTTGCGTGAAATGGATCAGCATCAAAATTCACTGACATTGGCAACCCGTTTTAATTTAGCGATCAAAGCCTTTGAACATACGGCGCAGTACGATTCAATGATCGCCAACTATTTCGGGCAAAAAGTGCCGCCGTATCAAGGGGCGGAGGAAGAGGATCTTTCCCAACCGTGCGGGCAATTCCCTCGCACCCTCAATTTGAATTTCACCCGTAAACAGACAATGCGTTACGGCGAAAACAGCCACCAAAATGCCGCGTTCTATGTGGAAAATGATCTGAATGAAGCCTCGGTTGCGACTGCAGTGCAATTACAGGGTAAAGCCTTGTCTTACAACAACATTGCAGATACCGATGCGGCATTAGAATGTGTGAAAGAATTTGACGAGCCGGCGTGTGTGATTGTAAAACACGCAAATCCGTGCGGTGTGGCACTTGGTAAGGATATTTTAGAGGCGTATGATCGTGCCTACCAAACTGACCCAACCTCGGCATTCGGCGGTATTATTGCGTTTAACCGGGAACTAGACGGCACAACCGCCCAAACCATCGCCGATCGTCAATTTGTGGAAGTGATTATTGCCCCAACCGTGTCCGATGACGCAAAAACGGTGCTTGCGAAGAAGAAAAATGTGCGGGTACTGGAATGCGGTGAATTTAGCCCGGCGCAGCCACGCCTTGATTTTAAACGGGTAAACGGCGGTTTATTGGTGCAAGATGCCGATCAAGGCAGTGTGGATATTGACGGTTTGCAATGTGTTTCAGAACGTAAACCGAGCCAAGCGGAAATGGAGGATTTACTGTTCTGCTGGAAAGTGGCGAAATATGTGAAATCCAATGCGATTGTGTATGCGAAAAATAAACAGACCATCGGCATTGGCGCAGGGCAGATGAGCCGTGTCTATTCGGCGAAAATTGCGGGCATCAAAGCGGAAGATGAAGGATTACAAGTTGCCGGTTGCGTAATGGCGTCCGATGCGTTCTTCCCATTCCGAGACGGTATTGATGCGGCGGCAAAAGTGGGGATTACTTGCGTGATTCATCCGGGCGGTTCAATGCGTGATCAAGAAGTGATTGATGCGGCGAACGAACACGGTATGGCAATGGTGCTGACCGGAATGCGTCATTTCCGCCACTAAACGTATTTAAAATAAAGCCACACCACCTTTGTGGGTGGCTTTGTTATTTGCAAAAAAGAGTCGGGAAACGACCGCGTGCAAAACAGAATTTTTTATCAAAATCTTAGGAGGAACTTGTGTTCAAACAACTGCAACAAGTCGGTAAAGCATTTATGCTGCCGATTGCTATCTTACCTGCCGCCGGCTTATTATTGGGCATTGGCGGTGCATTATCCAACCAAGCGACCGTGCAAGCCTATCCGCTGCTCAATCACCCGACCATACAAGGCATTTTTCAAATTATGTCGGCGGCGGGCAGTGTCGTATTTGCGAATTTAGCACTGCTATTGTGTATCGGCTTGGGCATCGGGCTGGCAAAGCGGGATAAAGGCGTAGCAGCGTTGGCGGCGGTAGTCGGCTACTTAATTATGACCGGTACGATTGCCGCACTCATTCCGATTTTTTCACCTCAAACCAAAGGTATTGACACGGGCGTGATCGGTGCGCTGGTGATGGGGCTGATCACGGTGAAATTACACAACCGCTATCATAATATCCAACTGCCACAAATTTTAGGTTTCTTTGGCGGTTCACGCTTTGTGCCGATTGTTACCGCATTTGCGGCGATTTTGGTTGGCGGCATTTTCTTCTTAATTTGGCCGACCTTCCAACAGTGGCTGCTTTCTGCGGGGCAGGCGATTGCCTCAATGGGCGAAATCGGGACATTCTTTTACGGCTTTTTAATGCGGTTAAGCGGTGCAGTCGGCTTACATCATATGATCTACCCGCTGTTCTGGTTTACGGAATTAGGCGGTACGGAAGTGGTGAACGGTGAAACGGTTATCGGCGCACAAAAAATCTTTTTTGCCCAACTGGCTGACCCGCAGCATCAAGGTCTGTTTACCGAGGGGACACGCTTTTTTGCCGGACGTTTTGACACAATGATGTTCGGCTTACCGGCAGCCTGTTTGGCGATGTATCACTGTGCGTTGAAATCACAACGGGCGAAGGTCGGCGGCTTATTTTTAGGGGCAGCATTGACCTCGTTTATCACCGGTATTACCGAGCCGATCGAATTTATGTTCCTGTTTGTCGCCCCGTGGCTTTATGTGTTCCACGCGGTGTTAGACGGTGTATCGTTCTACCTTGCCGATCTGTTTAACATCACTATCGGCAATACGTTTTCGGGCGGTTTTATTGATTTCTTACTGTTCGGTATTTTGCAAGGCAATGATAACACCAACTGGGTGCGGGTCATTATTATCGGCTTGCCGTGGGCATTGCTCTACTATTTCAGCTTCCGTTTCCTAATCCAAAAATTCAATGTGATGACACCGGGCAGAGCGGCGGAGCAGGAAGACGCACAAACGCAAGCGGTAACATCTTTGACCGAAAATGCAAAAGCGATCATTGTGGCATTAGGCAATGCGGAGAACATTGAAAATGTTGATGCCTGTATCACCCGCTTGCGGGTGGCGGTGAAATCGGTCAAACCGGTGGATAAAGCCGCTTTGAAAGCGTTAGGCGCGATTGATGTCTTAGAAGTCGGCGGCGGTATTCAGGCGATTTTTGGGGCAAAAGCGGTCTTGTACAAAAGCGAAATTAACCAAATTTTAGGACGGGAAGATTAAGCGAGAGCCTAACGCTTTCTCTTCTTGACATTCCAATAAAGTGGCGTATAAATACCCATCAATCGAATATTTATACGCTACATAAATCGGAGGTGCGTGTTGAGCCAGTTGCAATCCCATTCACTTAACCATAAAGTCTCGTCAGTCAGTCATCAGATTAGACAAGAACTCTTCGGCGGTTGGCAACCTTTTGAAGTTGTGTGGTTATTACTGTTTATCGCTGCACAAATTGTCGTCTATTATTTCTATCCCGATTCCCTATTGGCGATGATTGCCGGTATTTCGGGGATCATCTGTAACGTATTTATTAGTAAAGGCAAGATCAGTAATTATGTCTTCGGGCTGATTTTTGCGTATAGCTATTTTTACGTTTCCCTTGGGGCGAATTATCTGGGTGAAATGAACACCACGCTTTATGTCTATATTCCGGCACAATTTATCGGCTATTTTTTGTGGAAGCAAAATATGCAGCAGGATAAGAGCAGTGAAGCGGTCATCACCAAATCCTTGAGTGTGAAAGGCTGGCTAGGCTTAGTGGCATTTATCGCCATCGGCACGCTACTGTTTGTGCAGGCACTGAATGCGGCGGGGGGCAGTTCAACCGGCTTAGACGGTTTAACCACCATTATTGTGGTTTCTGCCCAAGTTTTGATGTTGCTGCGTTATCGTGAACAGTGGATTTTGTGGATTGTATTGAATATTCTGTCTATCGCATTATGGGCGGAAAATCCGTCAATGTATGTGATGTATAGTGCCTATTTGCTCAATGCGATCTACGGCTATTACAACTGGACGAAGTTGCAAAAATAGCTTTTTCACCGATAAATCAAAGGTTGAGGGTTCTCAACCTTTGTGTTTTCCGTTATCCTTGACACAATTTTTTCAACCTATTATTCCGTTTTGCAACTACCGCTGCCGATTCATCAAATTGATGATGACACTTTTGATAACTTCTATGCCGAAAATAGCTTGCTGCTGTTGGATTCGTTACGTCAAAATTTTAACGATGTACATCAGCCGTTTTTCTATATTTGGGGGGGCAAAAGTAGCGGAAAAAGCCATTTGCTCAAGGCGGTCAATAATCACTATCTGCTCAATTCCCTCTCTGCCAGCTATATTCCGCTGGAAAAATCCCACTATTTTTCACCGGGGGTATTGGACAATGCTGATCAGCTTGATGTGGTCTGTTTGGACGATCTGCAACTGGTGGCGGGCGATGAGGCGTGGGAATTGGCGATTTTCGATCTGTTTAACCAAATCCGAGAGCAGCAGAGTTTATTCAATCAAGGGCGCAAAACGCTATTGTTGATCAGTGCCGATCAGCCGCCTAACCGATTGAATATCAAATTACCGGATTTACGTTCTCGGCTGACGTGGGGCGAAGTCTATCGTTTGGGCGATTTGAACGATGAGCAAAAACGCACGATTTTGCAACGCAATGCGCATAATAAGGGGTTGGAGCTGTCTGACGAGGTGGCAAATTACCTGTTAAAGCACATTGGGCGGGATTTACACCGGCTTACCACCCAACTGGACTTATTGGATCGCGCCTCGTTACAGGCGCAGCGGAAATTAACCTTACCTTTCGTCAAAGCGATTTTAGGGCGATAAAATGAATCAACTCTGCTTAGTCAATCTTGCGTGTGAACGGGGCGAAACCCGATTATTTGAAGGCTGTCATCTGACTGTTTCAAGCGGACAATGGTGGCAAATCGAAGGGCATAACGGCATCGGCAAAACCAGTTTATTGCGTATTTTGGCAGGCTTGGCGGTGGCGGCAGAGGGGGAGGTACGTTGGAACGATGTGCCGATCCAAAAGCAGCGGGAACAGTATTATGCCTCGCTCTTTTATCTCGGGCATTTTGCAGGTATTAAGCCGGAACTGACCGCTTGGGAAAATCTTCGTTTCTACCAAAAAATGCAAGGTTTGCCGTTAAACGATGATCACCTTTGGCACGCGTTGAATAAAGTCTCGCTCATCGGGCGGGAAGATTTGCCTTGCTCCCATTTATCCGCTGGTCAGCAACGGCGGGTGGCGTTGGCGAAATTATGGCTGACCGAAGCAACCCTTTGGATTTTGGACGAGCCTTTCACTGCCATTGATAAAAAGGGCGTGAGCGAGTTAATCGAGCATATCGAACAGCACTGCGAGCGGGGCGGCATAGCCATTTTCACCAGCCACCAAAAAGCCGACAGTGCCAAATTGCAGACGCTATCTCTAGATCAATTTAAAGTATAACAATGACACTTATCACCATTATTCAGCGTGAGCTGACCATTGCTTTCCGTAAACCTGCCGAGATTTTGAACCCTCTGTGGTTTTTTTTGATCGTTATCACAATGTTTCCACTCTTAATGGGTCCGAACCCCGAATTATTAGCTAAAATTGCCGCAGGGACAGCGTGGGTGGCGGCGGTGCTGTCCGCTTTGCTCTCGTTTGAACGGCTGTTCCGAGATGATTATGCGGACGGCTCGCTCGAACAACTGATGTTGCTGCCGACCGGCTTAGCCCAAGTGGCATTAGCGAAGGTGATCGCCCATTGGCTTTTAACCGGCTTACCGCTGATTTTGCTCTCGCCGATTGCCGCGATCTTATTATCGTTGGACGTTAAAGTCTGGTTTGCATTGGTGCTGACCCTATTACTCGGTACGCCGATTTTAAGTTGCTTAGGGGCGATTGGCGTGGCATTAACGGTCGGGTTACGCAAAGGCGGCACGTTATTGAGCCTGTTAATTTTGCCGCTTTTCCTGCCGGTATTGATTTTCGCCGCCGCCGTATTGGAAGCCGCTACCTTGAATTTAGGCTATCATGGACAATTAGCGATTTTAGGCGCAATGTTAGCGCTGGCTTTGACTTTTTCGCCCTTTGCGATTGCGGGGGCATTACGCATTAGCTTGCAGTAACACGCGGTGAGTTATCGGCAAAATTTTACCAATAATGAGGATTTTTTATGTGGAAGTGGTTACACCCCTATGCAAAATCGGAAACCCAATACCGATTATTAGGCAAAATCCAACCTTGGCTAGGCGGATTGAGCCTGTTGATATTGGCAACCGCATTTGTGTGGGGCTTGGCGTTTGCGCCGAAGGATTACCAACAGGGCGATAGCTACCGGATTATTTTTATTCACGTGCCGGCTGCGATTTGGTCAATGGGCGTTTACGGCTCAATGGCTGTCGCCGCGTTGGTGGCATTAGTGTGGCAGATCCGCCAAGCTAGTCTGGCGATGATCTCAATGGCACCGATTGGGGCAGTGTTTGCGTTTATTTCGTTAGTTACCGGTGCGGTGTGGGGTAAACCGATGTGGGGCACTTGGTGGGTATGGGACGCCCGCTTAACTTCAGCGTTAGTGCTGTTCTTTTTATATCTTGGCGTAATGGCACTTTATTCTGCGTTTCAAGACCGCAGCATTGGTGCGAAAGCCGCGGGTATTTTATCTATTGTGGGCGTGATTAACCTGCCGATTATTCATTTTTCGGTAGAGTGGTGGAACACTCTGCACCAAGGGGCAACGATTACCAAATTTGATAAACCCTCAATGGCGGTGGAAATGTTAATTCCGCTACTGCTTGCCATCTTCGGCTCAATGGTGTTTATGATTTGGTTTAGCATTTTACGTTACCGTAGCGCCTTACTGCACGATGAGCGTAAACGCCCGTGGGTACAAGCCTTAGCCACACATTTTAAGGAGTAATAATGACGTTCCAATTTGATTCAATCGCCGATTTTTTCGCAATGGGCGGCTACGGTTTCTACGTTTGGTTATCTTACGCCATCAGCTTTGCAGCCGTAGGCTTGCTGATTTGGCAAAGCAAACGGGAAATACGCCAAACGCTCCGCCAAGCCAAAAAAGCCCAAATGCGGGAAGCGCAGCTTAACAAAACATCACAATAAAATAGACAAGCGCTCGGTTGAAGGCTATTTTTTGCCAAAACGGCATTACGGTCAGCGATATAGGCTCAATGACTGATTGATATTGTTTTATGACGGACGCTAAATTTAGCGTCCGATATTTTAGATGAAAAATCGTCGGCGATCTCTCAATCGCAAAAAATCGGCACAAATCGACCGCTTGTGGCGGTTAAAAGGAGTAGAAATGCGGCATAGCTTGACTGTTTTAGCGTTACTTCTGCCGTTGGCAGCTTGTCAGACGCCAATATCCAACCCCGTTGAACGCCCATCCCATTGGGCAACGGTCATCAACAAAGCGAGTAATCTATACCGCCTTGATGAGCGTTTGTTTCGCAGCGAGCAATTACAGGCAACGGATTATCCGCTACTCAAACAACAGGGGATTCGCACCCTGATAAACCTCCGTTTTTTTGATCGCAATGATGATAAACACGCCTTCGGCAATCAAGATCTCACCTTAATCAATACGCCGCTTTTGACGTGGCACATTACGCCGATCGAGGTAGCAGGCGTACTATGGCAGATTGAACAAGCGCAGCAAAGGGGCGGCGTGTTGGTTCACTGTTATCACGGGGCGGACAGAACCGGCTTAATTTCCGCAATGTATCGGGTGATTTACCAAAATTGGTCTATTGAGGAAGCCAAGCGGGAAATGCTTGAAGGCGATTATGGCTTTCATTCGATTTGGAAAAATATTGAGCGGCTCTTTAGTGCAGACAATGTGCAGCAAATCAAACAGGAATTGGCACGGCTACGAGCCAATTAATCGTGCAAGTGCAAATTCAGGTTAAAAAACTGTGATACTTCTCACAGTTTTAGGTTTTGCTTATTATGCAAAATAGGGTTTTGTGATAGTGTGCAACTCTTGATATAAAATTGTGGGAGCAGATTATGACAACACCGAGTCAATTATCCACCGTAAAAGATAATCAAACCCTAAAAAGCAGTTTAATTTTGCTGTTTGATGTGGTTTTATTTTTTGTCTTATTGAATACCTTACCGTTTGAGCCGCTGGCAAATAAAGGGCTTGCTTTATTGGCATTTGTGGCGGTTTTATGGCTAACGGAAGCCATTCACGTAACGATCACAGCACTGCTTGTGCCGATTTTAGCCGTAGGTTTAGGGCTGATTGAATCGAAACAGGCGTTAGCCACTTTCTCCGACCCGATTATTTTCCTCTTTTTCGGCGGCTTTGCCTTAGCGACCGCCCTGCATATTCAGAAATTGGATAAAATGATTGCCAATACCATTTTAAGAATGGCGGGCGGGCGTCTGTCTTTGGCGGTGGTTTATTTGATGGCAGTAACCGCCGCTCTCTCAATGTGGATCAGCAATACGGCAACCGCCGCAATGATGTTGCCGCTGGCAATGGGGGTGTTGAGTAATTTAGATCAACAAAAAGAGCATAATACCTATGTTTTTGTGCTGCTAGGTATCGCTTATAGTGCCAGTATCGGCGGTATGGGAACGCCGGTCGGTAGCCCGCCAAACGGCATTGTAATGTCGAATTTGGGAATGAGCTTTGTAGAATGGTTTGCTTACGGCTTACCGATTATGATACTGCTGATGCCGTTAGTGTTCGGTGTGCTGTACATTGTGTTTAAGCCGAATTTAAGTCAACGCTTTGAATTTAACTTTGAAAAAATCGAATTTAACAAAAGCCGTGTCATTACGCTTATCATTTTTGCACTGATTGCGCTACTTTGGGTATCAAGTAACCATATTAACCCGCTGTTGTCCGGGCTAATCGGTGTCAAAAAAATTGGCAGTTTTGATAGTATCATTGCGATTTTAGCAGCGATCTTACTCTGTGCCTCCAGAGTGGTAACTTGGGACGAAATTCAAAAAAATACCGAATGGGGCGTATTGATGCTGTTTGGCGGCGGCTTAACCCTCAGTGCCGTACTCGGCAAAACCGGTGCAAGCAAAGTGATGGCGGACGGTATCGTCTTTCTGATTGAGGGCGGACATTTCTACCTAATCGGTTTAATCGTTGCCGCTTTCATCATCTTCCTCACCGAGTTTACCTCAAATACCGCCAGCGCCGCACTGTTAGTGCCGATTTTCATCTCAATTGCCGAAGCGTTAGGAATGCCGACGGTCGGCTTAGCAATGATCATCGGCTTAGGGGCATCTTGTGCCTTTATGCTACCGGTCGCAACCCCGCCGAATGCAATCGTATTTGGCACAGGGCAGGTTAAACAGAATGAAATGGTCAAAGCGGGTTTTTGGCTCAACATATTGTGTATCTTTGTGATTACAACCTTTGCGTACTTCTTTTGGTTATAATCTCAAGATTTAAACAAGCGGTCGGTTTGCAGAAAAAGTGTGCAAACCGACCGCTTGCATTTCTTTGGTGATAGTACCGATTTTGTTTCTATATTTCCCCCATAATTTCAAGTAGAATAGCCTCCAATTTTTGTTAGAAGGAATATCCAAATGTCTACTCAATTTGTTTATACAATGCACCGTGTCGGCAAGGTTGTGCCGCCGAAACGGCATATTTTGAAAGATATTTCCCTGAGTTTTTTTCCGGGAGCGAAAATAGGGGTTCTCGGCTTAAACGGCGCGGGAAAATCGACTTTGCTACGCATTATGGCGGGGATTGATAAAGAGATCGAAGGGGAAGCCCGTCCGCAGCCGGGGATTAAAATCGGCTATTTACCGCAAGAACCGAAGCTCGAACCGCAACAAACTGTGCGTGAGGTGGTGGAAGAAGCGGTGGCAGAGGTGAAAAATGCCTTAACCCGTTTAGATGAAGTCTATGCGTTGTATGCCGATCCCGATGCGGATTTCGATAAATTAGCCGCTGAGCAGGCAGAACTGGAAGCAATTATTCAAGCGCAAGACGGGCATAATTTAGATAATCAGTTGGAACGTGCCGCTGATGCGTTACGCTTGCCGGATTGGGAGGCAAAAATCGAGCATTTATCGGGCGGGGAACGCCGCCGTGTAGCACTTTGTCGCCTATTGCTGGAAAAACCGGATATGCTGTTGTTGGACGAACCGACCAACCACTTAGATGCCGAATCGGTGGCGTGGCTAGAGCGTTTCCTCCACGATTACGAAGGCACGGTAGTAGCCATTACCCACGACCGCTATTTCTTGGATAATGTTGCCGGCTGGATTTTAGAGCTTGACCGTGGCGAAGGGATTCCGTGGGAAGGTAACTACTCGTCTTGGTTGGAGCAGAAAGAAAAACGCCTTGCCCAAGAGCAAGCGGCGGAATCGGCCCGCCAAAAATCCATTGAGAAAGAGTTGGAATGGGTACGCCAAAATCCGAAAGGCCGCCAAGCAAAAAGCAAAGCGCGTATGGCTCGCTTTGAAGAACTTAATTCCGGCGAATATCAAAAACGTAACGAAACTAACGAACTCTTTATTCCGCCGGGCCCTCGCTTAGGCGATAAAGTGATTGAAGTGCAGAATCTGACCAAATCTTATGGCGATCGCACCTTAATTGACGATCTCTCATTCTCGATTCCGAAAGGGGCGATTGTGGGCATTATCGGGGCGAACGGAGCGGGTAAATCCACGTTGTTCCGTATGCTGTCAGGGCAGGAAAAACCGGATTCCGGTTCGATCACACTGGGCGAAACGGTGGTGATGGCATCGGTTGATCAGTTCCGTGATGCAATGGATAACAGTAAAACTGTGTGGGAAGAAGTGTCGGGCGGATTAGATATTATGCGCATCGGCAACTTTGAAATCCCAAGCCGTGCTTATGTAGGGCGTTTTAACTTTAAAGGCGTTGATCAACAAAAACGGGTCGGCGAATTATCCGGCGGTGAACGGGGACGTTTACACCTGGCCAAGCTACTCCAAGTCGGCGGCAACGTGTTGTTATTGGACGAGCCGACTAACGATTTAGACGTTGAAACACTGCGGGCATTAGAAAATGCGATTTTAGAGTTTCCGGGCTGTGCATTGGTAATTTCCCACGACCGCTGGTTCTTAGATCGTATCGCCACCCATATTTTAGATTACGGCGATGAAGGCAAAGTTACTTTCTACGAAGGCAACTTCTCCGATTACGAAGAGTGGAAAAAGAAAACCTTTGGTGCAGAAGCCTTGCAACCGCACCGAATGAAATATAAACGTATCGCTAAATAGTAGCAAGCGGTCGGAATAGGCACAAAATATGCAACAGCATCGTGATGTTACATAGATTGACATTATCAAAATATGGTAAAGACGCTATGCGGGCGATCATTTATGACAGATACAGGCTTGAACGTCCACTGAATATTTATGTTGGTGCATTGCATAAAAATACGGAAAACCGACCGCTTGTTTAACCCTTTTGATTAACAACGAGGTAAAAAATGGAAACGATTGAGAAAATCAAAAAACAGATCAGCGAAAACCCGATTCTACTTTATATGAAAGGCTCGCCGAAATTCCCGTCTTGCGGTTTTTCCGCCCGTGCGGTTGAAGCGGTGATCAACTGCCAAGTGCCTTTCGGCTATGTGGATATTTTGACTAATCCGGATATTCGTGCCGAGTTGCCGAAATATGCCAACTGGCCGACTTTCCCGCAATTATGGGTAGAGGGCGAGTTAATCGGCGGCTGCGACATCGTGCTAGAAATGGCACAAAAGGGGGAATTACAAGCCTTATTAAAAGAAGTTGCGGAAAGACACCCTGCATAATTTTTTGCATTTAATTTTAAATGGGCTTGTTATGAGCTGCTTTTCTTTCTATAAAAAAGGAATTAGGTGTTTAAATCCTAATTCCTTGTGTGATTAAATCAAAATAGGGGATTTTAGTTTGCTTTTTTAGCTCCAAATGCACCGTTCAATAAGCCGCGAGATAATTCAAATGTACCGCCAATTTCTTCGGCATTTGGTCCATAGAATGCCCCTTTTAGTTTTCCGTGTGCTGGGGATTTACCAGTAGTCTGTGTTTCACCTTCAAAAACACTTTTTCCAGCTTCTAGCTTAATATTACTTATGAAATCCCAATCAGATCTTGGAGATGGATCTGCATCTAGTATGTATCCCTTCGTTTCATAAGAACTAATATTTAATTTTTTCGTATCAAAATCGGCAAGTGCGTCTAACTTTGATGTGAATAGTGCAGTATCATTGTGGCTATATGTTATAGCAGAACCTTTATAAACGTATTGACCTGATGTTGGTATAGATTTTTGATCGGTCACGACACCAAAGCTGAATGGAGTTCTTGCGTTATAATTGCCAAGATAGGCCCCATAGCGTTGGTAATTGAATGGATTATCTGCTTGAGATGAATATAGCTCAAATATTTTTTCATTACTACCATCGAAAATAAGCACGACATCAATTTTGTCTTCCGTTAAATAAGTTCCAGAATGTTTAGGATTAATAGTAAACAGCCCTTTATCGTTAAATTGAACAAATTTTTTTAGCTCCTTGAAATCAAATTTATCTTTATCACTAAATCTACGGTGATCAACTAAGGTAACTTCTTTTTTAGGCTCAGAGGGTTTTATCTCCGGATGAGAAGGCATCATCTCAGTTTTTGGCTGGGAAGGTTTCATTTCTGGCTGAGAAGGCATCATCTCAGTTTTGGGTTCAGACGGTTTCATTTCTGGCTGAGAAGGCATCATCTCAGTTTTGGGTTCAGACGGTTTCATTTCTGGCTGAGAAGGCATCATCTCAGTTTTGGGTTCAGACGGTTTCATTTCTGGCTGAGAAGGCATCATCTCAGTTTTGGGTTCAGACGGTTTCATTTCTGGCTGAGAAGGCATCATCTCAGTTTTGGGCTCAGACGGTTTCATTTCTGGCTGAGAAGGCATCATCTCAGTTTTCGGCTGGGAAGGTTTCATTTCTGGCTGAGAAGGCATCATCTCAGTTTTTGGCTGGGAAGGTTTCATTTCTGGCTGAGAAGGCATCATCTCAGTTTTGGGTTCAGACGGTTTCATTTCTGGCTGAGAAGGCATCATCTCAGTTTTCGGCTGGAAAGGTTTCATTTCTGGCTGAGAAGGCATCATCTCAGTTTTTGGCTGGGAAGGTTTCATTTCTGGCTGAGAAGGCATCATCTCAGTTTTCGGCTGGAAAGGTTTCATTTCTGGCTGAGAAGGCATCATCTCAGTTTTTGGCTGGGAAGGTTTCATTTCTGGCTGAGAAGGCATCATCTCAGTTTTCGGCTCAGAAGGTTTCATCTCTTTTTTATGAGATTGGCTATCTTTTGGGTTAAGTGTCTTATTCTCAGATTGCGATGAACCAGATGAACAAGCGACCACGCCAAGTGAAATCAATATAGTTAAAGCAGTTTTTAGGGTTTTCGAGTGTTTCATACATTTTTCCTATTGTTGATAATATAAAACCGTCTATTTGACGAATGAACACGACAAAACTTACATAAGGATTAGTTATTTGGTTATAAAATGGACAAAGAAATGTCGCACGCATTGAAAATGCAAATAGTTCCCCCACATCAGCTTGGCTTACAAGCGGTGAGATCCCGCTTATTTTTGTAATATTAAGAGGAACAGTATGAGTACCAATCAAGAAACCCGTGGCTTTCAGTCCGAAGTCAAACAATTATTACAGTTAATGATCCACTCTCTTTACTCAAATAAAGAGATTTTCCTGCGTGAACTGATTTCCAATGCCTCCGATGCAGCGGAAAAATTACGTTTTAAAGCCCTTTCTCAGCCTGATTTATATGAAGGCGATGGTGAATTGCGTGTGCGGATTTCCGTCGATGAAACTCTTGGTACGCTTACCATCAGCGATAACGGGATTGGAATGAACCGTGAGCAAGTGATCGATCATTTGGGAACAATTGCCAAATCCGGTACGAAAGAATTTTTAAATGCGTTGGGTGCAGACCAAGCGAAAGACAGCCAACTGATCGGGCAATTTGGGGTAGGTTTCTATTCCTCTTTTATTGTTGCCGATAAGGTAACGGTTAAAACCCGTGCCGCAGGCGAAAGTGAAGGCGTATTGTGGGAATCTGCCGGTGAGGGCGATTATACTGTTGCCGATATTGAGAAATCCGGACGCGGTACGGACGTGATTTTGCATTTAAGAGAAGAGGAAAAAGAGTTTTTAAGCGAATGGCGTTTGCGTGAGATTATCGGCAAATATTCCGACCATATCGGCTTGCCGGTTGAAATTCAAACCAAAGAATATGATGACGAAGGCAAGGAAACCGGCACAAAATGGGAAAAAATCAATAAAGCACAGGCGCTTTGGACTCGGGCTAAAAACGAGATTTCCGATGACGAATATAAGGAATTTTATAAACATTTGAGCCACGATTTTGCCGATCCTCTCTTGTGGTCGCACAATAAAGTGGAGGGTAAGCAAGAGTACACCAGCCTGCTTTATATGCCGAGCAAAGCCCCGTGGGATTTGTTCAACCGTGATCATAAACACGGCTTAAAACTGTATGTTCAGCGTGTCTTTATTATGGACGATGCCGAACTGTTTATGCCGAATTATCTGCGTTTTATGCGTGGATTACTTGACTCCAACGATTTACCGCTCAACGTTTCCCGTGAGATTTTACAGGATAACAAAACCACTGCAGCGTTACGTTCGGCACTAACCAAACGTGCGTTACAAATGTTGGAAAAATTAGCCAAAGATGATGCTGAAAAATATCAAACCTTCTGGAAAGAGTTCGGTTTAGTACTGAAAGAGGGGGTAGGCGAGGATTTTGCCAACAAAGCGCAAGTCGCCGGTTTATTGCGTTTTGCCTCCACCCATTCCGACAGCAACGATCAAGCGGTGAGTTTGAGCGATTATCTTGCAAGAATGAAAGAGGGACAAAAGGCAATTTACTTCCTCACTGCCGATAGCTACACCGCCGCCAAAAACAGCCCGCATTTAGAGTTGTTCAATAAAAAAGGTATTGAGGTATTACTGCTTTCCGATCGTATTGACGAATGGATGATCAGCCATTTGACCGAATTTGACGGCAAACCGTTGCAAAGCATTACCAAATCCGATTTGGACTTAGGTGATCTTGCCGATAAACAGGAAGAGGAAGCACAAAAAGCACAGGAAGCGGAGTTCGGTTCATTCTTAGAGCGTACCCAAAATTATTTGGGCGAGCGTGTCAAAAAAGTGGCATTAACTCACCGCTTGACCGATACGCCGGCAATCGTTTCAACGGATAGTGATGAAATGACTACCCAAATGGCGAAACTGTTTGCTGCAATGGGGCAAACCGCACCAGAAGTGAAATACACCTTTGAGCTAAATCCGGAACACGCAATGATTAAACGTGTTGCTGATATTGCCGATGAAAGTGAGTTTAACGATTGGATCGAATTACTGTTCGACCAAGCGTTACTTGCCGAACGTGGCACATTGGAAAACCCAACAGCGTTTATTAAACGGATGAATAAATTGTTAGGCTAATTTAAGTTTTATATTTAAAAGGGGGCGAGTTATCGCCCCCTTTTTTTAGATCTCGGTTTGAATTATGCCTGTTTTGTGGGGATCTCCGCCAAAATCTCTGTCAGCAACCTCCAATAAATCTCGACTGTTGGGATATGCACTTTTTCATCGGGGGAGTGGGCATTGCGGATAGTCGGGCCGATCGAGACCACATCAATATGCGGGTAGATCTCTTTAATTAAGCCGCATTCCAGTCCGGCGTGAATGACTTTAATTTTGGCTTCTTCGCCTAAAATACGATCGTAAATCCGCTTGGTAAGCGGGGTGATGTTTGATTTAGGATCAGGCTGCCAGCCGGGGTAGCTGCCGGAAAATGCTACTGTTGCACCGGTTAAGGCGGCGAGTGAGTTGAGTTTGCCTCTCACATCCGCTTTACCGTTTTCAATCAGTGAGCGAACTAAGATCTGTGCCGTAACGCCCTGATCGTCAGTAGTGAGAATGCCGACACTCAATGATGTTTCCACCACATCTTTCACCACATCGCTTTGTCGGATAATGCCGTTTGGCAAGATGTTGAGCAAATGGATCAGCTTCGTTGAATCGGCACGGCTAAAGACTTGTGCAGTCGGCGTGGCAGCTTCCAAATGCAAGGTTAAATTCGGCTCGGCAAGGTTGAGTTCTAGGGCTAATTGGCGTTCAATCTGTTGAAGACAAGCGGTGAGTTCGTCCCGATCCTTTGCAAAAAATGCCAGGGAAACACCCGCTTCCCGTGGGATTGCATTTCGCACCGAGCCGCCTTGAATGTGGGCGATTTGGAAGGCGAAACGGTTATTTAGCTCGGCTAACATTCTGGCGAGTAATTTAATCGCATTGGCACGGGTGGTATGAATATCGCAGCCGGAATGCCCGCCTTGTAAGCCTTTTAGCCGGATATGCATTGCCGCATCAAACAGGTTAGGTTCAAAGGTGATCGGCAGGTTGAGAGTTGCGTCTTCGCCGCCGGCACAGCCGATGTAAATTTCGCCGTTATCTTCCGTATCGGTGTTGATCATCATTTCCGCTTTCAGCCAGTTCGGACGCAGCCCTAATGCGCCTTCCATTCCGGCTTCTTCCGTCATCGTTAGTAAAATTTCTAATTCAGGGTGGACTAAATCATTGGCATCAAGCACCGCCAAGCACGAGGCTAAACCGATGCCGTTATCTGCCCCTAAGGTTGTCCCTTTGGCTTTCACCCATTCGCCGTCAATATAGGGTTGGATTGGGTCGGTCTGGAAATTATGTTGCGTGCCTTCGTTGGCTTGCGGCACCATATCCAAATGCGCTTGCAGAGCAACGGTCGGGCGGTTCTCCATACCTGCGGTGGCAGGCTTACGGATCAGGATATTGCCGGCATCGTCCCGTTCAACAAACAGATTTTTTGAAATTGCCCATTGTACGATAAATTGGGCGAGCGGTTCTTCGTGATAGGACGGGTGGGGAATGGCGCAGATTTTGTCGAACCATTGCCATAATAATGACGGTTGTAGAGTGGCTAAAGACATTGTTTACCTCGTTTTATGTTGCATAACAAGCGGTCGGTTGAGCATTAAAAGTTGCAAAAATTGCCCGACCGTTTGATTTTATTGTAGAATAGTACCCAAATGATAGCACGAAAGTGCCTTTCGAGTGATGGTTTCTTTTTGTGGCGATTGCCACACTTTTTTTAGGTAACGACAATGAGCGAAAAATACACAAACGAAAAATATGTTGTCACGTGGGATATGTTCCATATGCACGCGCGCAAATTGGCAGAACGTTTACTGCCGGCAAACCAATGGAAAGGCATTGTGGCAGTCAGCCGTGGCGGGCTGTTTCCGGCGGCAGTACTTGCCCGTGAATTAAATATTCGCCACGTTGAAACTGTGTGCATTGCCAGTTACGATCACGATAGCCAAGGGGAATTAAACGTATTACACGCAGCCGCCCTTGAAAATGGCGGTGAGGGGTTTATCATTGCGGACGATTTAGTCGATACTGGCAACACTGCCCGTGAAATTCGCAGAATGTACCCGAAAGCCCGTTTTGTAACGGTCTTTGCCAAACCGCAAGGGGCAGCGTTGGTGGATGATTACATTGTGGATATTCCGCAAGAAACGTGGATTGAGCAACCGTGGGATCTCGGCATCACTTTCGTACAACCTCTTGCGAAAAAATAATCAGATTTTCGGACGCTCGTTGAGCATCCCTTTTATTCCAACCGATAATTAACGATGAATTTAGGCAATTTATACATTATTTCTGCGCCAAGCGGTGCGGGTAAATCCTCGCTTATCAATGCGTTATTGAGTGATTTACCTGCCAGCCAAGTCCGGCTTTCCATTTCGCATACAACCCGCGCGCCTCGCCCTGCCGAGCAAGACGGCGTGCATTACTATTTTAGCTCCCGTGCCGAATTTGAACAGTTGATTGTCCAAGGGCATTTTCTTGAGTGGGCGGAAGTGTTCGGCAATTATTATGGTACTTCGTTACCGATGATCGAACAAAGTTTGGCACAAGGCATTGATGTCTTTTTAGACATTGACTGGCAAGGTGCACGGCAAATTCGTGAAAAGCTGCCGAATGTGAAAACCGTATTTATTCTGCCGCCGTCTAAAGCGGAATTGGAAAAACGCTTGATTGGACGTGGGCAAGATTCCGCTGAAACCATTGCGAAACGTATGAATGAAGCGGTGTCGGAAATGAGCCATTATGCCGAGTTTGATTATGTGATCGTCAATGACGATTTCCAAACGGCACTCAACGAGCTAAAAAGTATTTTAGTAGCGGAGCGTTTGAAACAATCGGTGCAAAGTGTTCGTTATCAAGGCTTAATTGCTCAATTACTGACCGTGTAAGCGGTCGGTTTGGGGCAAAATCCGACATTATATGCCAAATAAATGGACGCCTGCGTGGCGTCCTTGAATTATCGGTAATTGTGCAACAATTAGCCTCTAAAGCCAACCCTTGCGTTTAAAGTAGAGATAAGGTGCGGCGGCGGCACACGCCATTAAACCGAGAGCCATTGGGTAGCCGTATTTAAAATGCAGTTCCGGCATTACTTCAAAGTTCATTCCGTAGGTGGAAGCGACCAATGTTGCCGGTAAGAACATTACGGAAACGACCGAGAAAAATTTCATAATCCGGTTCTGTTCAATATTGATGAAACCCATCGCCGCTTGCATCAGGAAATTGACCTTTTGAAACAGCGATTCATTGTGCGGCTGCAAGGATTCCACATCTCGCATAATATCCCGTGCTTGCTCAAGCTGATTGTTGGGCAAGCGTGTTTTGCGCACTAAAAAGCCCAATGCTCGTTGAGTATCCATTAAGCATAGCCGTACCTTTGAGCTGGCGTCTTCCAGCTCCGTCAGCTCGGCGAGGGCATCATCAAAATTATGTTCGCCTTTTTTCTGATTTTCCTGACCGCTTAACACCACACGGCTGAGTTTTTCCAAATCGGCGTAAATTGTTTCAATCACATCGGCTAACTGCTCAATTTTAGTTTCAAACAGATCGAGCAATAATTCATAAGCATTGCCGTCAATCAGTTTCGCTCGGCGGGAACGCATTCGGTAAAGCCGAAAAGCAGGTAAATCCCGCTCACGCAAGGTAAATAACCGCCCGTCCCGTATCGTAAAGCCGACTGTCGCAATATCGGCGTAATCATCATCGTCTAAACAGTAGAAAAAAGAGTGTAAATGCAGCCCGTCTTCATCTTCAAAAAAGCGGGCGGAGGCTTCGAGATCTTCCAATTCGTGTTCTTCGGCAAGGGTTTGATCCAGCCGATGCTCCAACACGTTCCGCTCATCATCACTCGGATCGACCAAATCAATCCAAATCGCATCGTTTAACTGATCTTGAACCGTTTCATCAACACTGACTAGCCGATCGTTCTGCAACGAAAATGCTCTGATCATTTCATACTCCTAAAAAATGGTATGAGGCGATGAACAAAAAGGGACAAATAAGATACTGACAGGGGCTACCGGCACGCTCGCCGATAACTGCATAAGGAAGTCGGACGAGAGTTTAGTAAAAAGCTGATAAGTATCGACTATGGCTGTCCAAACTGCGTATCCTCAAGGTGAAAAAAACGGGTAAAATGTTACCGATTTGTGCCGAGATCGTCAAGAAAAAGCCGTATCGTGCCCTCAACAAGCGGTCAGTTATTGGCAAGAATTTACCCATATTGCCAAAATCTACAACGGCTATTGCTGAAATTCATTTTCATTTTGCCGAAAAACCGCTATATTGCGTTGAATTTTCTCTACTCACAAGGAGTTTTTATGACACAAATTACCTTAGCCGGCACACCGATTGAAGTGGCAGGTACATTCCCGAAAGCAGGCGATGTGGTTAAAAATTTTACATTAGTCAATAATGGTTTAGAAAATGTTTCTCTGTCAGACTTTGACGGAAAACGCAAAGTGTTAAATATTTTTCCGAGCATTGATACCGGCATTTGCGCCACCTCCGTGCGTGTATTCAATCAAAAAGCGGCAAATTTAGCCAATACGGTAGTCCTCTGCATTTCGGCGGATTTACCTTTCGCCCAAGCCCGCTTCTGCGGTGCGGAAGGCATTGAAAATGCCCAAACGCTTTCTACTTTCCGTAGTAAAGCGCTTCACAACGAATTAGGTGTGGACATTGCCACCGGCCCATTAACCGGCTTAACCGCTCGTTCCGTCATCGTATTAGACGAGAATAATACCGTGATCCATAGCGAGCTTGTGCCTGAAATTAAACAAGAGCCAAACTATGACACAGCACTGGCAGTGTTAGCTTAAAAAAATCAGAAGATATGAAACAGGGCATTTTTGATGCCCTGTTTTTTATTATACGAGCTTATCTTTAATAAGAACTCTCCATAATTTTCTGTTTGAACAAAAAACAACCTTCCGATTTTCGACTTTTCCCCATTTAGCTAAATCTTTGTTTTTACTTTAAAAATATGTTTTTAAGCCTTGTTATTTTCGGTTATTCACGCCTATTTTGGCAATCTATCACAATGTTATCCACATTTGATGGGGATAAATCGGCAGCGAATGTGAATAATCCGTCTCTATCATTATTTGGGTTATTCAAAATGATTAGAATGTTAATAAATTCAGCAATGTTATGTCTGTTTAGACAGTGGTGAGGAAATGTTGTGTGAGATGTAAATTTTAGGCAAAAAGATTTCCCCGCTGTTATTGTTTATCGCTACCAACCAATATTCACCTTATCCACAAGGTTATCCACATTTTTTACAAATTTTTATGCAAAACCGACCGCTTGTAGCTTGGCTTTGGGTTGTTCAAAAGGCGGATTTGTGAAACAATTCACGCTATTTTATAAAATTTAGAAATTAAGGCGGTCTGAATTGATCGATTTCGATGGTTACCGCCCGAATGTTGGTATCGTCATCTGTAATCAGCAGGGGCAAGTTTTGTGGGCGAGGCGGTTTGGTCAGAACTCGTGGCAGTTTCCGCAAGGGGGCATTCACGAGGGGGAAAACATTGAGCAGGCAATGTACCGTGAGCTTTACGAAGAAGTCGGCTTGTCCAAAAAAGATGTGCGGTTGATTTGGGCATCTAAATACTGGTTGAAATATAAGCTGCCGAAACGTTTGGTGCGGGCGGATACGGCACAGCCGGTTTGTATCGGGCAGAAACAGCGTTGGTTTTTGTTGCAACTGGTCAGTGATGAGAGCACAATCAATCTAAAAACGAGCAAGGTGCCGGAGTTTGACGGTTGGCGTTGGGTGAGTTTTTGGTATCCGGTTCGACAGGTAGTGTCGTTTAAGCGTGATGTTTATCGTAAGGTGATGAAAGAGTTCGCCCAAGTGTTGATTAACGAAGCGAAAAAAACGGAAGCGGATAAATCGGAGAAACGGGCGTTTCGTGCCGACAAACGTGAGTGGCGTAAGCCTTATCGAGTCAAAAAATAGGAGAGTTGTATGTGGGAAATTATCATTGTTTGCCTTGCTATCGGGGTGTTTGCGGGATTTGTCGCAGGCTTGCTGGGATTAGGCGGGGGGACGGTGGTGGTGCCGACACTATACTACGTGCTGCCTTATATCGGCATTCACGAGGATATACTAATGTCGGTTGCATTAGGAACCTCTTTTGCGACCATCGTCGTCAGTACAATGTCCGCCGCTCAGCAGCATCATAAAAACGGTAATGTAGATTGGAAAACGGCGAAAACCTTAGCACCAACCCTGATGATTTCGGTATTTATTGCCGGTTTGTTTGTCAGCGGTTTGCCGAAAGCGCATTTGACTAAAATGTTTGCGGTTATTGTAATCTACCTTGCTGTTAAGATGTTGATTTCATTGAAAACTACACCGAAGGTTAAACCTCTTACTACCAAATCGACCGTGATTGCCGGCGGCGTGATCGGGACGGTATCCAGTATGGCAGGTGTCGGCGGTGGAGCGTTTGTCGTGCCGTTTTTAAACGGGCGAGGAATGGCATTAAAACGGGCAATCGGCACATCATCGATCTGCGGTTCATTGTTGGGCTTGGCAGGCGCATTGAGCTTTATTTCAAGCGGTTGGCACAATCCGTTATTGCCCGAGTATTCCCTTGGCTATGTCTATTTGCCGGCGTTGCTTGGGATTACGATTAGTTCGTATTTCACCTCAAAAATCGGGGCGAATTTGGCAAATAAATTGCCGGTGTCCGTCTTAAAACGCATTTTTGCGGTGTTCTTAATTTTTGTCGGCTTGAGTATGCTGGTTAAATAATCTAATAAAGGAAAGTTATGCAAGAATTTATTCCCTTCCCCAAAATAAGTCCGGTGATTTTTGAAGTGGGTGGTATTTCGCTCCATTGGTACGGGGTAATGTATCTACTCGGTTTTGGTTTTGCCTATTGGTTGGGGACGCGCCGAGCAAAACAGTCTAACGGCATTTGGACGGTAGAACAGGTCGATCAACTGCTATTCAACAGTTTTCTCGGTGTGGTGTTAGGCGGACGAATCGGCGATGTCTTCTTTTACAGTTTCGACCGTTTTTTAGCCGATCCGCTCTACCTGTTTCGTATTTGGGAGGGGGGAATGTCATTCCACGGCGGGTTAATCGGCGTGATTTTGGCTATGCTCTGGACGTCCCGTCGCCAACATCGCTCATTTTGGCAGACTGCCGATTTCGTTGCGCCGCTGATCCCGTTCGGCTTGGGAATGGGGCGTATTGGCAATTTTATTAACGATGAATTATGGGGGCGCGTAACGGATGTGCCGTGGGCGGTACTTTTCCCTAACGGTGGTTATTTGCCCCGCCACCCGTCCCAGCTTTATGAAGCGGTGTTGGAGGGCTTAGTGCTGTTCTTGATTTTAAACGGCTTTATCCGCAAGCCTCGTCCGACCGGTTCGGTTGCCGGTTTGTTCCTGATCGGTTACGGCACATTCCGTTTTATTGTCGAATATTTCCGTGAATTTGACCCAACCGTCAATACCGCCCAAGACCTGATTACTCGTGGGCAGTTGCTTTCCCTACCAATGATAGTGCTGGGGGCGATATTTATGTTGCTGGCATACCGTCGCAAAAAATCGTGATAAATTGACCGCTTGTAACAGGTATAGAAAAGGATAGAAAAATGGCACGTTTTAAATTGATTGGCTTTGATTTGGACGGCACTTTGGTAAACAGCCTGCCGGATTTGGCGTTTTCGCTCAATTCAGCATTTGCCGAGGCGGGCTTACCCCAAGCCGCCGAAGAATTGGTCTTAACTTGGATTGGCAACGGTGCAGACGTTTTATTTGAAAGGGGATTGGAATGGACGGGCAGAGCTGCCGAGTTTTCACCTGAACAGATTGGCGAGATTAAACACCGATTTGGTCATTTCTACGGCGAAAATATCTGCAACATCAGTAAACTTTACCCGAATGTGAAATCGACCCTCGAATCCCTCAAGGCGCAAGGCTACATATTGGCGGTGGTAACGAATAAACCGACTAAGCACGTTCAGCCGGTATTAAACGCATTTGGCATCGATCATCTTTTTGCCGAAGCCCTTGGCGGGCAATCGTTGCCGGCAATTAAGCCTCACCCCGCCCCCCTTTATTATTTATGCGGAAAATTTGGCTTATATCCGCACGAAATTCTATTTGTCGGCGACTCGAAAAACGATATTCTCGCCGCCAAAGCAGCCGGTTGTGCCAGCCTTGGTTTGACCTACGGTTACAACTATAATATCCCGATCGCAGAATCCGAACCGGATTATGTTTGTCAGGATTTCGCAGAGATTTTAACGATTGTGACAAACGCCCATTAACCCAAACAAGCGGGCGGTTGAGGTGGATTTTTTGCAAATATCTCCCCTAAACCGACCGCTTGCACATCAAGAGAAAGATTATGTCAAAACCCATTGTATTTAGCGGCGTACAGCCCTCCGGAGAATTAAGCCTCGGCAACTACCTCGGCGCATTGCGTCAGTGGACAAAAATGCAGGACGACTACGAATGCCTGTTTTGCATTGTCGATTTACACGCCATCACTGTCCGCCAAGACCCACAGGCATTACGCAAAGCCACCCTTGACACTTTGGCAATTTACCTTGCCTGCGGAATTGATCCGGCAAAAAGCACTATTTTCATTCAATCGCACGTGCCGGAACACAGCCAGTTAGCGTGGATTTTAAACTGCTATACCTACTTCGGTGAAATGGGGCGAATGACCCAATTTAAAGATAAATCCGCCCGCCACGAAGATAACGTCAATGTCGGCTTGTTCACTTATCCGGTGCTAATGGCGGCGGATATATTGCTCTATCAGGCTAATCAAGTGCCGGTCGGTGATGACCAAAAACAGCACCTCGAAATTACCCGTGATATTGCCAACCGCTTCAATGCGTTATACGGCGAAAAAGATGCGGAAGGCAACCTGCTTGCTCCGATTTTTACCGTGCCGGAAGTGTTTATCGCCAAAACGGGCGCGCGAGTAATGTCGTTGCTTGAACCGACCAAAAAAATGTCCAAATCCGATGAAAACCGTAATAATGTCATCGGCTTACTTGAAGATCCGAAATCGGTGGCGAAAAAAATTAAGCGGGCGATGACGGACGGCGATGAACCGCCGGTGGTGCGTTACGACGTGCAGAATAAAGCCGGCGTATCGAATTTATTGGATATTCTTGCCAGTGTTACCGGCAAAACGATTGCCGAGTTGGAAACAGAATTTGAAGGGAAAATGTACGGGCATTTAAAATCGGCAGTGGCGGAAGAAGTTTCATTGATGCTGACTGCACTACAAGAACGCTATCATCATTTCCGTAATGATGAAGCCTTGCTGGAAAAAATCTACCGTGAAGGTGCAGAAAAAGCGAGAGCCAAAGCGCAAGCTACGTTGAAACAGGTATATCAAGCGGTCGGACTTGTTGCTTAATTTGTAGAAGATCAGATTAAATCTGACAAATCACAATAAAAAGTGAGCGTTTCCCGTTTAGAATATGAGTGTCAAATTCAATCTAAACAAAAAAGGAAACGCTCATGTTTTATTCTAACAACCCTCTCA